>NZ_MECT01000576.1:0-16338 GCF_001722145.1 Shigella sp. FC1544 | reverse complement strand
AGTTGCCATGTTTTACGGCAGTGAGAGCAGAGATAGCGCTGATGTCCGGCAGTGCTTTTGCCGTTACGCACCACCCCGTCAGTAGCTGAACAGGAGGGACAGCTGATAGAAACAGAAGCCACTGGAGCACCTCAAAAACACCATCATACACTAAATCAGTAAGTTGGCAGCATCACCGCCACCGTGTATTTCTGGTCAACAACCAGTTGAGCGGATTCGCGTTTAAACTCTGCGCTAAAATTTCTTTTTTTCATTGGAGCACCTGTGTTGTTCTGAGGTGAGCATATCACCTCTGTTCAGGTGGCCAAATTCAGTGTGCCACTTCAAAGCAGCCAGATTTCTGGTGCGGTTAATAAATGAGGCTGAGCTGGGTTCAGCTTGTTCCGCAGAATCTGCACATTCATGCCTGCACGTTCTGCCAGTTGCACCAGATTGTGGCGCAGTGCAAATGCACGACAGGCTTCATCAAAATATGGATGTTTGGAAACTTGGTAATCAAACATGGTCAATGCCTCTGATGTATTTCAGAATCGAACTAATTAAGGTTTAGATTGCATTCTGAAAGCGCATCAACGGTCATTGCTGCTATGTTGATCATCACTTTTTCGCGTTTTTTATCTTTGCGCAGACGGTGACGGATAAGGCGTCCATCAGCCAACATGTCATTGATGGTATCGATGGATAGCCCTGTCAGCTCGCTATAGCGTTCAATAGTCACATGAGGCGTGGTAAGAGTGATTGAAATGTTAGGTCTCATGATGCAACATTCCTCGTTTAATGATGATTAATCAGGACGAATACGGATCGTTTGTATTTTGTGAACACCATAAGCATACGATCGCACAGTGAAATCGCCAAGATAAAAGTTCACTTGGAGTGACCATGAATTTGGAGAAAGGCGGACGAGGCGCCATAGAGCGCATGGTAGAAGCTTATGGATTCAAGACTCGACAGGCGTTGTGCGATCATTTAGGAATCTCTAAAAGTACACTCGCCACACGCTACATGCGTGACTCATTCCCAGCAGAATGGGTAATCCAGTGCGCCCTTGAAACGGGCACCTCGCTTAATTGGCTCACAACCGGACATGGTTCAAAGCAAACTTCAGGTAATACAAATACTATGGAAGTTGCTAAATATGTATTATCTGATGGTGCCTTGCGTGAAGACGGTTTTTATATTTTTGATAAGGGATTTCTACCCTCTACGTTTAAAAAACCTTTTGTCATCACAGATAACAATTCTGAATTTATTTGTGATAAAGAATTTGATGACATACGTGATGGTAAATGGGTAATAAGTATTGATGGCGAAGTAACGATCCGTGACATTACTCGTTTACCCGGTGGAAGAATCTTCGTCGAGGGTGGAAACAGAGCCTTCGACTGTAAGATAGAAGACATTGAAATAATTGGTAAAATTATAAGTTTAACAGTTAAATATGTTAGATAATACCGGGAGGAAACTATGCTTGGTAAAGTATTTTTTGTGGTTTTATCATGCTCTTTATCATGCTCTTTGTTATTAAGCCCACTAACTACCTATGCTAAAAATTATCCTTGTTCTGGGAAAAAGGGAGGTGTCTCTCACTGTACCTCCGATGGAAAATTTGTTTGCAATGATGGAACTATTAGTAAATCCAAAAAAATCTGTACTAAAAACTCACGATAACTTTTGCTTTTATATCTGCGTCTAAAATAAAAATGAGCCGCAGGTTAACCGCAAAAGTTACATGCTCACATAGCAAAAAGAATAGCCAACTTCATTATGGCTTCAGTGAGATGTATGGTCGTAGGATTTCATACATTGACACTGGTTATACATACAGTAAAAATACTCTCTACTGGAGGGCATTTTTTATGGCAGTACGAAAACTCACCACTGGGAAATGGCTTTGCGAATGTTACCCTGCCGGACGAAGTGGGCGTCGTGTGCGTAAACAATTCGCCACCAAAGGCGAAGCACTGGCTTTTGAGCGCCACACGATGGAAGAAACCGAAGCAAAGCCCTGGCTGGGTGAATCAGTGGATCGTCGAACACTGAAAGACGTGGTTGAGCTATGGTTCAAACTACATGGTAAATCTCTGACAGCTGGGCAGCATGTCTATGACAAATTGCTGTTGATGGTTGACGCTCTGGGCAATCCTCTTGCAACCGATCTCACCTCTAAAATGTTTGCCCACTATCGAGATAAACGCCTGACAGGCGAGATCTACTTCAGCGAGAAATGGAAGAAAGGAGCAAGCCCGGTCACCATTAACCTGGAGCAAAGCTATCTAAGTAGTGTTTTTAGCGAACTATCCCGTCTGGGCGAATGGTCGTATCCGAACCCACTGGAGAACATGCGAAAATTCACCATCGCAGAAAAAGAGATGGCATGGCTTACCCATGAGCAGATTGTTGAATTGCTGGCTGATTGCAAACGTCAGGACCCAATTCTGGCACTGGTAGTTAAGATATGCTTAAGCACAGGCGCACGCTAGCGTGAAGCCGTAAATCTTACCCGCTCACAGGTGACCAAATACCGAATTACCTTTGTCAGAACGAAGGGGAAGAAAAACAGAAGCATCCCTATCAGTAAAGAGCTTTACGAAGAGATCATGGCGCTTGATGGGTTCAATTTCTTCACAGACTGCTATTTTCAATTTTTATCCGTGATGGAAAAAACGTCTATCGTGCTCCCTCGCGGTCAACTCACACACGTTCTGCGCCATACGTTTGCGGCGCACTTCATGATGTCGGGTGGAAACATTCTGGCCTTACAAAAAATTCTCGGACACCACGATATAAAAATGACTATGCGTTACGCACATCTGGCACTGGATCATCTGGAAACGGCGCTCCGTTTCAATCCTCTGGCAACGCTGCCAAGTGGCGACAAAGTGGCGGCAGCGGTTGGCATTACCCCGTAATAACCACCACTGACCACCAACCTAACTTATTGTTTTTAATCTAACTTATTGTTTTCATTAACCCGTTTACATAAATGGTTTTTTTGTTATCTAAAATTTATCTACTACCCTGCAACCCTCTCAACCATCCTCAAAATCTCCTCGCGCGATAGCGGCTTACGGTCGGTGACAAAATGCAGCGTCATCCCCTCAATAAACGCATCAAGCGCGCGGGCGGTTCCGGGTTCAAACCATTGTTCGAGCGTTTGCTGACTGCGCTGCATCCAGTTTTGCATTACCGTTTTTAATAGCGGTTTTCGGCTAGCCAGCGCGTAGAGCTGGTACATCAGCTCCATATTATCCGGCGTTGCAACCTGTGAGCTGTAGATCATATCGGTGATAGCCTGGCATGCGCCTTGAGCATCACTAACATCGCTAAAAAATGCCTGATATTGACGGGACATAATCTCAGTAAAACTGCTGAACGCCTCCAGCAACAACTCATCAATTCCTGAAAAATAGTAGGTCATCGATCCCAACGGTACCCCGGCAAGGGTAGCAATTTTGCGGTGCGTAACAGCATGTATTCCGTAAAGTTTCACCGCCTCCAGCGTGGCCTGGATAATTTTTTCTCGCCGTTGCGGATCGTTAGCGCGACGCATGTCATTTCCTCTGTCTGCAATTGTGTACAAATGTACACAACCTTGCTAATGTTGTCTTCCCTCTTCTTATTTTGACGTGATCTATGACCGTAAATTCTTCACGTAATGCATTGAAACGCCGAACCTGGGCGCTGTTTATGTTCTTCTTTTTGCCAGGCCTGTTAATGGCGTCCTGGGCAACCCGTACGCCTGTTATCCGCGATATTCTCTCTGTCTCGATCGCTGAAATGGGCGGTGTTCTCTTTGGTCTGTCGATCGGTTCGATGAGCGGTATTCTCTGCTCGGCGTGGTTAGTGAAACGCTTTGGGACACGTAATGTCATCCTGGTCACGATGTCCTGCGCATTGATCGGGATGATGATATTAAGTCTGGCACTCTGGCTGACATCGCCCCTGCTCTTTGCCGTTGGTCTCGGCGTCTTTGGGGCAAGTTTTGGTTCTGCGGAAGTGGCGATAAACGTTGAAGGTGCCGCCGTTGAGCGAGAAATGAATAAAACGGTTTTGCCGATGATGCACGGTTTTTATAGCCTGGGCACGCTGGCAGGCGCTGGTGTCGGGATGGCACTGACGGCCTTTGGCGTTCCGGCAACGGTGCACATTTTATTGGCGGCGCTGGTAGGTATCGCGCCTATTTATATCGCCATTCAGGCAATCCCTGACGGTACGGGCAAAAATGCTGCCGATGGCACCCAGCATGGCGAAAAAGGCATTCCTTTTTATCGCGATATCCAGTTGCTGTTGATTGGTGTTGTAGTGCTGGCGATGGCCTTTGCCGAAGGTTCTGCCAACGACTGGTTACCCTTATTAATGGTTGACGGTCACGGTTTTAGCCCTACTTCCGGCTCGCTGATTTATGCCGGTTTTACCCTGGGGATGACCGTTGGACGCTTCACTGGCGCTTGGTTCATCGACCGTTACAGTCGCGTTGCCGTGGTTCGGGCCAGTGCACTAATGGGGGCGTTGGGTATTGGGCTGATTATTTTTGTCGATAGCGCCTGGGTCGCTGGGGTGTCTGTTGTACTCTGGGGACTGGGTGCCTCGCTGGGCTTCCCGCTGACCATTTCTGCCGCCAGCGATACCGGCCCCGATGCACCAACCCGCGTCAGTGTGGTAGCAACGACCGGTTATCTGGCTTTCCTCGTCGGGCCGCCGCTGCTGGGCTATCTCGGCGAACATTATGGATTACGTAGTGCAATGCTGGTTGTACTGGCGCTGGTTATTCTCGCGGCTATTGTCGCGAAAGCCGTCGCCAAACCCGATACCAAAACGCAGACGGCGATGGAGAATAGTTGATGAGCATTAAATTAATTGCGGTAGACATGGATGGTACTTTCTTAAGCGATCAAAAAACCTATAACCGTGAGCGGTTTATGGCTCAGTATCAGCAAATGAAAGCACAAGGCATTCGCTTTGTGGTCGCCAGCGGGAATCAATATTATCAGTTGATCTCTTTCTTCCCTGAAATTGCTAATGAAATTGCCTTTGTGGCTGAAAACGGCGGCTGGGTAGTGAGTGAAGGCAAAGATGTTTTTAATGGCGAGCTGTCGAAGGATGCCTTTACTACTGTCGTGGAACATTTGCTGACGCGCCCGGAAGTGGAAATTATTGCCTGCGGAAAAAATAGCGCCTATACGCTCAAAAAATATGACGATGCCATGAAAACGGTGGCGGAAATGTATTATCACCGTCTGGAATACGTCGATAACTTTGACAACTTAGAAGATATTTTCTTTAAGTTTGGCCTGAATCTTTCCGATGAACTGATTCCACAAGTACAAAAAGCATTACATGAGGCCATCGGCGATATTATGGTGCCAGTCCACACCGGCAACGGCAGCATCGATCTGATTATCCCCGGCGTACATAAAGCCAATGGCCTTCGCCAACTGCAGAAATTATGGGGAATAGACGACAGCGAAGTGGTGGTCTTTGGCGATGGCGGTAACGATATTGAGATGCTGCGTCAGGCAGGCTTTAGTTTTGCAATGGAAAATGCCGGCAGCGCGGTCGTCGCAGCGGCAAAATACCGGGCAGGCTCCAATAACCGTGAAGGCGTACTGGATGTGATCGATAAAGTGCTTAAACACGAAGCGCCATTTGACCAATAAAAACGGCAGCACGCCCGGCAACACAATACCTGAATGAAGGCTGCATAATTCGCGGAAATTAACCCGCTGCATTATTTCAGGCGAAATGATTATGAAAAATTGTCTACTGTTGGGCGCGCTTTTAATGGGCTTTACTGGTGTGGCGATGGCGCAAAGTGTCACCGTCGATGTGCCGAGTGGATACAAAGTGGTTGTAGTTCCTGATTCAGTCAGCGTTCCACAAGCGGTCAGCGTCGCGACTGTGCCGCAAACCGTCTATGTGGCTCCTACGCCAGCTCCGGCTTACCGCCCGCATCCTTATGCTCGCCATCTTGCCAGCGTAGGTGAAGGGATGGTTATCGAACACCAGATTGACGACCATCACCATTAATTCGAGAATGCCTAATCGCACAAAGCAGTCAGGCATTTTTTTACCCTTCGTGAGAATTTCCCATCTGTTTATCTTTTAAAAAGATAACCATCAGCGACAACCACAAAATTCCGTTGACAAGGTTGAAGAGATTAAACTGTCCGTTGCCCCCGTTCAGCCAGGCATGTTTGCTGATTTCAATACCAACGGTAAAGATCAGCATTTGCAGCATTCCCATCGCCGCAGAAACCGTACCTTTACTCATATCGCTGGCAAACAGGGTTAATCGCACCAGTCCCGCATTCGCCAGACCAATACCGAAAGCATAAATACTTAACCCGGCAGTCATCCATAAATACGCGTGCGATGAGATAACCGTTGCCGCAGCAGCGACCAACAGACCAATCATAATCGGCCAGCCGCCCATAATTATCAGCGAACGTACGGTGCGGCGCGAGGTCAGACGCGCTAACAGCAAGTTACCCGCAATTAACGCCCCGAAAATAGGCACTTGCAGCAAGCCATATTCATAGCTGCTCAACTGCTCGCCGGTAATGATGATAATCGGCGACTGGGCGATCCACGCCAGCAATGGCAGGCTAACGAATCCCAGCGCCAGCGCCCCCGCCACAAAGCGGCCGTTCTTCAGCACCAGCTTATAGTCACGACCGAGTTCTTTCAGTGACAGTTTCTCGCCTATACGCGTGGCGGTTTCAGGCATAGCTCGTTGCAGACCGAAAAAGGAGATCGCTGCCAATGCGGCAAACAAAACAAACATCCCCTCCCAGGGCAGCACATGGATCCACGCCGCGCCCACCAGCGGACCAAGTAGCGGAGCAATCAGCGCCACGTTCGCCATCAGCGCGGTGATCTTGATACAAACCGCCTCTTCGAAAGATTCCTGAATTGCGGCGTATCCCACAGCGCCAATGAAACAGAGGCTTATGCCCTGCAAGAAGCGCAACAGAGTGAATTGTTCAATGTTTTGCGCCAGTAATATTGCCAGACAGGTGATGATAAACCACACCCCCCCGCCAGCATCACCGGACGGCGACCAATACGATCCGACAGCGGCCCCAGGAGCCATTGTAAAAACATCCCGCCCGCCAGATATGCGGTCATTGAAGTAGGAACCCAATCAATGCCCGCCTGATATTGTTCCACCACGGCCAACATACCGGGTTGAATCATATCTGCCGATATAGGTTGAAAATTCGTAAAGCACCAGACAGAGAGGGAAAAGTAACGCCTGACGTCCAAGCCTGGCACCGGAAGCTAATTTATTTTGCATGCAATTTCTTCGCCAATAATAATCGCGCAGAGTTTAATAAAAGCGCAGCTAACGAGAAAGCGAATTTTGTAGCTGAAACCACGGTTAAGCACATTCTTACATTATTGCGAGTATAGCTACGCTTTCTTTAAGTTTTATTTAACCTATGCCCGTTACAATCACCCACCGTAAACAGGCCGCTTGAGGGAAATAAGACGATGCCGCTTTACCCACCCAGTTTAACCTGCACTTTATTCTCAACGACTTGCCTGTATTGGCTCCCTTTTAATCACTTTGCGTCGGGAAGTTATGCTGGAAAATTTGAATCTCTCTCTATTCTCTCTTATTAACGCGACGCCAGACTCGGCTCCGTGGATGATCTCGTTGGCGATTTTTATTGCTAAAGATTTGATTACCGTGGTGCCGCTGCTGGCCGCGGTGCTTTGGTTGTGGGGGCTTACAGCACAACGGCAACTGGTGATAAAAATCGCTATCGCGCTGGCGGTCAGCCTGTTTGTGTCCTGGACGATGGGACATCTTTTTCCGCACGACCGACCCTTTGTCGAAAATATCGGCTATAACTTCCTGCATCATGCGGCGGATGACTCATTCCCAAGCGACCACGGTACGGTGATTTTCACCTTTGCACTGGCATTTTTATGCTGGCATCGCCTGTGGTCCGGCTCACTTTTAATGGTGCTGGCCGTCGTCATTGCCTGGTCGCGCGTTTATCTTGGCGTCCACTGGCCGCTGGATATGCTCGGTGGATTGCTGGCAGGTATGATTGGCTGCCTTAGTGCCCAGATTATCTGGCAAGCGATGGGGCATAAACTCTATCAACGTCTGCAATCGTGGTATCGCTTCTGTTTTGCATTACCGATCCGCAAAGGCTGGGTGCGTGACTGATCTCTGCTAAAAAGTGTAGTATTGAGCGGCTCGCTTCAATAACTATTCAGAGGGATTATGGAAACACGTCGCGAAGAGCGTATCGGGCAGCTGCTGCAAGAATTAAAACGCAGCGATAAGTTACATCTTAAAGACGCCGCCGCCCTGCTTGGGGTTTCGGAGATGACGATTCGTCGCGATCTGAACAACCACAGTGCGCCCGTCGTTTTGCTCGGCGGCTATATTGTTCTGGAACCGCATAGTGCCAGCCATTACCTGTTAAGCGATCAAAAATCCCGCCTGGTGGAAGAAAAACGCCGGGCGGCAAAACTGGCTGCGACACTGGTAGAACCCGATCAGACCCTCTTTTTTGACTGTGGCACCACCACGCCGTGGATTATTGAAGCGATTGATAATGAAATCCCTTTTACCGCCGTTTGTTATTCGCTAAATACCTTTCTGGCGCTGAAAGAGAAACCCCATTGCCGCGCATTTCTGTGCGGTGGTGAATTTCACGCCAGCAACGCCATTTTCAAACCCATCGATTTTCAGCAAACGTTGAATAATTTTTGCCCGGATATCGCTTTTTATTCCGCGGCGGGCGTGCATGTCAGTAAAGGCGCTACCTGTTTTAATCTTGAAGAGTTGCCGGTAAAACACTGGGCCATGTCGATGGCGCAAAAGCATGTGCTGGTTGTCGACCACAGTAAATTTGGCAAGGTCCGTCCGGCGCGCATGGGTGACCTGAAACGCTTTGATATTGTGGTGAGTGATTGTTGCCCGGAAGATGAGTATGTGAAGTACGCGCAGACGCACCGTATTAAGTTGATGTATTAATGACGTATAACCGGATGACGTTTCGCGCCATCCGGTTATCAGAAGATTAAGAGAACCAGCTGCCGAACCACTGATGGAATTTCATCATCACGAAATCCCACATCCGACCAAAGAATCCGCCCTCTTCCACATTTTCCATCACGATCAGCGGACGCTGCTCAATGGATTTACCGTTAAGCTGGAAATCAATGGTCCCGACAACCTGACCTTTTTTCAGCGGTGCGGTAAGCTGCGGTTCCGTTAACGTGTAGCTCGCCTTCAGGTTTTTCAGCTGCCCACGCGGTATGGTCACTGAGCCCGCTTCGCCTGCCCCGAGATTCACTTCGCTCTTATCACCAAACCAGACGCGCTGAGTCACAAAGGTGGTATCAGGTTTAATTGGCGTCACGGTTTCAAAGAAGCGGAAACCCTAGGTCAATAATTTCTCAGACTCATTAAAACGGATACGGTCAGTTTTCGCCCCCAACACTACGGAGATTAAACGCATATCGCCCTGGGTAGCCGAAGCAACCAGATTATATCCCGCGCCTGCCGTGGTTCCTGTCTTCATGCCATCAACATTCAGATTGCTGCTCCACAGCAGACGGTTACGGTTAGGCTGACGAATTTTGTTGAAGGTGAACTCTTTCTCTTTATGAATGGCGTACTCTTCCGGCACATCGTGGATCAATGCTTTACCCAGCAATGCCATATCGCGCGCGGTACTGAACTGCCCCGGCGCATCCAGGCCGTGCACCGTCTGGAAGGTAGTGTTGGTCAGACCCAGTTTTTTGGCATAACCATTCATCAGACCAATAAATGACTCCTGGCTCCCGGCAACGTAATCGGCCAGCGCAATACAGGCGTCATTACCGGACTGGATAATCACACCTTTGTTCAAGTCTGCCACCGAAACCTGATCGCCCGGTTTGAGGAACATTACCGATGAACCACGCAGTGCCGGATTTCCCGTCGCCCAGGCATCTTTACCGACCGTCACCATATCGGTGAGTTTAATCTTATCGGCCTTAAGCGCCTGCCCAACCACATAGCTGGTCATGATTTTAGTCAGGCTCGCGGGATCCAGTTTCTCATCCGCATTGCCTTCTGCCAGCACTTTACCGCTGGCGTAATCCATTAAAATCCATGCACGCGCATCCACGCTCGGCGCTTCAACGGTTTGTTCGGCCGCGAATGCCGTTGGGGCAAAAAGGAATAAAAATGCAGAACCCGCTGCAAGACCACGAAGGAGAGAGGAGTATTGCGTCATAAATGCCACCCGAGTATCCATTCAAAAAAAATACGTTATATCGCCGTATGATAAGTTCGGTGATTAATAACGCACACACAAACTTAAAGAAACCGTAAGTTGGTAAAGTTTTTAAAGTTTATGCAATATCCTGCCGCTTCGCTGCTTCTGGTGTCATTTTTTTGCCAGCTGTTGCTTAAAAGTTAACTTTACTTCACCATCGGAGTCCTGTTCAGCCTGTGGCTGCCTGTCGGAAAAGGGGTGAGTATGATTACGCTGTGGGGTCGGAATAATTCAACCAACGTAAAAAAGTATTGCTGACGCTCGAAGAACTGGAACTACCTTATGAGCAAATTCTCGCGGGCCGTGAGTTTGGGATAAATCACGATGCTGATTTTCTGGCGATGAACCCTAACGGGCTGGTGCCGTTGTTGCGTGACGACGAAAGTGATCTCATTCTTTGGGAATCAAACGCCATTGTCCGCTATCTGGCGGCACAGTACGGGCAAAAACGCCTGTGGATCGACTCACCGGCACGTCGTGCGGAAGCGGAAAAATGGATGGACTGGGCAAACCAGACGCTCAGTAATGCCCATCGAGGGATCCTGATGGGATTAGTCAGAACACCACCGGAAGAGCGCGATCAGGCCGCCATTGATGCCAGTTGCAAAGAGTGCGACGCCCTGTTTGCCCTGCTCGATGCGGAACTGGCAAAAGTAAAATGGTTCTCTGGCGACGAGTTTGGTGTGGGCGATATCGCTATCCACCGTTCATCTACAATTTGTTTAACGTTGGCCTGACCTGGACACCGCGTCCAAATCTGCAACGCTGGTATCAGCAACTCACTGAACGCCCCGCAGTGCGCAAAGTGGTGATGATTCCCGTTAGCTAATTGCGTGGGCTAACTTTAAGTAATTCCCCACTGGACTCGTCGGTGAGAACGTATAAATAACCGTCGGGTCCAGTGCGAACATCACGAATTCGCTGCCCTCTGTCCGTTAAAATACGGCCATCTTCTGTCACTTTGTCGCCGTTGACGCTCATCACAATGACATCTTTATCTTTCAGCGCGCCAATAAATAATTTTTGCTGCCACTGGGGGAATTTATCGCTGTTATAGAAGGCCATGCCGCTCACAGCGGGCGAATCTTTCCAGTAAAAAACAGGTTGCTCGGTCCCGGCGACGATCTCCCCTTTCGCTTCCGATATCTTAAAGCCTGAATAGTTGATTCCCCAGGTTGCCAGCGGCCAGCCGTAGTTTTTGCCTTTTTGCGGGATATTAATTTCATCACCACCGCGCGGGCCATGTTCATTCAGCCACAGTGCATTACTCCACGGATTCATCGCCATTCCTTGCGGATTACGAATGCCATAAGACCAGATCTCGGCGCGCGCACCGGATTCCTTTATAAAAGGATTATCATCCGGGATTTCGCCCTGATCGGTCAGACGCACCAGTTTGCCCTGTAATTTATCCAGATCCTGCGCCGTCGGGCGCTGATTGTTTTCGCCCAGAGCAATAAAAAGATAACCTTTACCGTCGAATACCAGCCGCCCGCCAAAATGGTTGCCGGTAGACAGTTTTGGCATCTGGCGGAAGACGGTGCGGAAGTCGGTCACTTTTGAGAGATCATCACTTAAGCGGCCATAACCCACAGCAGTTCCGGCTTTGCCATCATCGCCAACTTCGGAATAACTTAACCAGATGCGGCGAGACTGAGCAAAATCAGGCGCTAAAACCACGTCCAGCAGGCCGCCCTGCCCGTGCGCCCAAACGTCCGGAACTCCGGAAAGCGGCGCAGATAATCCTTTTCCTGCTTGCCAGTGACGCAACTCGCCGCCGCGCAGAGTGATTAACATACCGTGATTATCGGGTAAAAAGGCCAGTGCCCAGGGATGGTCGAGTTTGTCTTGCAGTACTTCGACATTTACCGTTGCAGGAGCCGCCCAGAGAGCGGAAGAAAGACAAATAAGGGGCACAAGGAAAAAGGATTGTCGATGCATAACGCCTCCGGATTGACTCTGGCTTAAAGCGTAGTCAGTGGAGGAGATAACAAATTCATTTTTACAAAAACTTAAACATGAAGGGGGAGACGCTTTCTCCCCCTTAGTTTTCAGGCCTTCTCAAGCATGGCGTGCTTCTGCAGGCTCTGGATACTCAGCGTTAAGCTCATCAGACAATTTTCAAGCTTATCGGCGTTGACGGTAATAACAGTCGGGCAATCATGGTGCCCACTCATCAAACATACTGCGGCTGTCGCTAATGCTTCTTCAGCATGATGAAGAGCACTCCACTCTTCCTGATCCAGATGAAGATTCAACCGCAGCGATTTATCGTGCAGTTCGCGATTCAGTTTAAAAAAGTTATCTCGTAGATGATTGCTTTCGCTGACGGACATGTATCCTTTTGCCTTCCTCAGTTGCACGTATGCAGCGAGGTCAACGCGTGCGTCGATCAACCGGTTCAGCAGATCGATTCGCTGTCTGTCAACAAACATACTTCGATCCTCCTCTTTCCAGCCTTGTTGCAATTAAATAGTATGGCTATTTTTTGAGCAAAATGCTGTCCAGGATCAATTCTTCACGCCGAATTAACAAAATTTACATTTCCTTCGCCTCCGCCAGCGAATGAGATTGCGATACAAATTTTATCCAGAACTCTGTAGAATCCCTGCCCTGACCTTTCCTGTAACTGAATATTTTTTAAGCTATGAGCAAAGTAACTCCCCAGCCGAAAATCGGCTTTGTTTCCCTTGGCTGTCCGAAAAACCTTGTCGATTCAGAGCGTATTCTCACCGAACTCCGCACTGAAGGTTATGACGTGGTACCGAGCTATGACGATGCGGACATGGTGATCGTCAACACCTGCGGCTTTATTGACAGCGCGGTACAAGAATCACTGGAAGCCATTGGTGAAGCGTTGAATGAAAACGGCAAGGTAATTGTGACCGGTTGTCTGGGGGCAAAAGAAGATCAGATCCGCGAAGTCCACCCGAAAGTGCTGGAAATCACCGGGCCTCATAGCTATGAGCAGGTTCTGGAGCACGTTCATCACTACGTGCCAAAACCGAAACACAACCCATTCCTGAGCCTGGTGCCAGAACAAGGTGTGAAACTGACGCCGCGTCATTATGCCTATCTGAAAATTTCGGAAGGCTGTAATCACCGCTGCACCTTCTGCATTATTCCGTCTATGCGCGGCGACCTGGTGAGCCGTCCGATTGGCGAAGTGTTAAGTGAAGCGAAACGTCTGGTAGATGCGGGCGTTAAAGAGATTCTGGTGATCTCGCAGGATACTTCCGCCTATGGCGTTGATGTTAAACATCGTACTGGCTTCCACAACGGCGAGCCGGTAAAAACCAGCATGGTCAGCCTGTGCGAACAGTTATCGAAACTGGGGATCTGGACACGTCTGCACTACGTTTACCCTTATCCGCATGTGGACGACGTCATCCCACTGATGGCAGAAGGCAAAATCCTGCCGTATCTGGACATTCCGTTGCAGCACGCCAGCCCGCGCATTCTCAAACTGATGAAGCGTCCGGGTTCTGTAGATCGCCAACTGGCGCGCATCAAACAGTGGCGCGAAATCTGCCCGGAACTGACCCTACGCTCAACCTTTATTGTCGGCTTCCCTGGCGAGACAGAAGAAGATTTCCAGATGCTACTCGACTTCCTGAAAGAAGCGCGTCTGGATCGCGTTGGCTGCTTTAAATACAGCCCGGTTGAAGGTGCAGACGCCAATGCCCTGCCTGACCAGGTTCCGGAAGAAGTTAAAGAAGAACGCTGGAACCGTTTCATGCAGCTGCAGCAGCAGATTTCCGCCGAGCGCCTGCAAGAGAAAGTGGGCCGTGAAATTCTGGTAATTATCGACGAAGTGGACGAAGAAGGCGCGATTGGTCGCAGCATGGCAGATGCACCGGAAATCGACGGCGCGGTTTATCTCAATGGTGAAACCAACGTTAATCCGGGTGATATCCTGCGTGTGAAAGTCGAGCACGCCGATGAGTACGATTTGTGGGGTAGCCGGGTTTAATTAATTCAGGCCGGGCAAAATCATTTGTCCGGCCTGCGAATAATGATTACTGCCAGCTAATCTGAGCCCTGCCGTTTTTCTTACTCTTATACAGCCGCTCATCCGCCAGCATTTTCAAGCGTTCGACGGTGGTACATTCATTTGAATGCGCTACACCGATACTGGTACTTAAATTAATGCTTCCCACCTGGAAATGAACGATTTCTTTTAGAATCGATAGCAACTCTTCCAGCGTTCCACCCGTATAAATCACCGCAAATTCGTCACCGCCGAAGCGGTAGATTTTACCTTTATCTACCGGGATCTGTGATTTAAGGATTTTCACCACTTTCATCAACACTTCATCGCCCAGCAAATGACCGAAGGTGTCGTTAATGTTTTTGAATTTATCGACGTCAAACAGGCACAAATAACCGCCTTTTTCCGGCAGCGCTTTTAAATCTTCGTCAAAGGATTTTCTGCCCATTGCTTTGGTCAGGTCGTCCAGGAACGCCGAGTTATACATACTGTAGAGTTTTTTGACATCGGCAGCCGAAAAGAAAAGCCCGCCATCCAGTACGCGTTCAAAATGGTTATTAATGACGGCTTCTTTCTCCACAATACCACGATTAATCACTCTGCGTACCAGATAGAGGCAACTGGCACCCGATATCACAGCCACCAATGCGGCAAAGAAAATAATCAATGTACAGACCCGCAAATAAACATCTTTTTTATACGCAAATACGTACAATCCGGTCGGCAAATAGGCGAAGTGCTCCATCGCTTCCGAAACGGTGAAGATGGCGTTTTTAGCATTATATTCATCACCGGTCACCGGTTTACCGTTCTTAAATAGAGAGAACATCAGGTTCTCGCTGTCCATCGCCAGCGATTTTGACAGTAAAGAAAAACGCTCCAGACCAAGCAAAAATATCAGACTACGATTGTGAGTTACCGGATAGAGGTAATAGACGAAGGTTTTACCGTCAAAAGAGATAAACCCTGTATTTTTGACATGTCGATACTTCACAACCTGCATAATATCTGCACAATAATTTTTCTCGAACTCCTTTACATGAATACATTCGTCACTGGAAATCAGATAAGGACCGACATCGTACAAATAAGAGGGGGAAACCGAGTCGGCGTAAGCTGTGCGCAAACCAACCAACAGCTGTTCCTCCGTGGGATTTAGCGTGTTGATAAGATCAATTGCCACGCTACGCCGATATTCAGCAATATTTGCCACCGCAAAAGCAGTATCAATAACGGACTGTTTCAGGCTATACACCCGTTCCTTTACCATTTGAGTGTAGATCCCGCAGGCAACTGCTGAAATCATGATAAAAATCAGCAGACTGACTGTAAGTACGAACTTATTGATTCTGGACATACGTAAACTACTCTTTTACTAATTTTCCACTTTTATCCCAGGCGGAGAATGGCATAGGTTTCTGGTACAGATACCCCTGAGCCTGAACACATCCTAATTTAATTAATTCGCGCGCAACGTCTTCGCTCTCTACGCCTTCCGCAATCACCGGGATCCGGTTATAGCGTGCCAGATCGAAAATAATGCGCACAATTTTTCCCGCAGTACCGAAAATATCGCCGGTAAATTGCGAGTCCACCTTTATGCTGTCTGGATTAATTTCATAAAAACGTTTCAGGTTTGACAAACCGGTGCCAAAGTCATCAATCGATATCCGTACCCCTTGTTTACGCAGTTGTTCAATATTGAGATAAAAATGTTCATTAATTCGCTCGATCACGGTTTCAGTGATCTCAACACATAGGCTGTTCGCCTTCAGGCCATTTTCTTTCATGATGGTGGTAAAACGCTCATGAAAGTGCGGTTCGTTTAACTGCCAGGGCGAAACATTAATATGCAGTAAGAAATCATCCTTCAGCGACGCACGCTGACTAAAATGTCTGAATTCACCCATTGCCGTTTTAATAATCTGATAACCCAGCTCATTGATAAACCCGATATGAAGTGGTCAACAAAAACTGGCCACCGAGTTAGAGTTTTTCCAGTATCGATTTTCCGATTCGTTTGGGGGTAACCCACCGTTATATTCGTGCGGTCTT
>NZ_MECT01000575.1:0-16972 GCF_001722145.1 Shigella sp. FC1544 | reverse complement strand
CGCACGTCTTCGGTGAACGCACTCTGGCCACACTGGAGCGTCTTCTGAGCCTGCTGTCGGCCTTTGAGGTCGTGGTATGGATGACGGATGGCTGGCCGCTGTATGAATCACGCCTGAAGGGAAAGCTGCACGTTATCAGCAAGCGTTACACTCAGCGCATTGAGCGACATAATCTGAATCTGAGACAACATCTGGCAAGGCTGGGACGGAAGTCACTGTCGTTCTCAAAATCGGTGGAGCTGCATGACAAGGTCATCGGGCATTATCTGAACATAAAACACTATCAGTAAGTTGGCAGCATTACCCGAACGTGGGTGTTAAATATACTTGGTAATATTCTTCACTCCGAAGAAATTCTGGTAATTTAATCTAAATAATGCCCGTCAAGGATTTGACGGGCATTACTGCAAAGGACGCGCAAATGTTATCTGTAGTTAAACCTCTTCAGGAATTTGGTAAGCTCGATAAATGTTTGTCCAGATACGGTACGCGCTTCGAGTTTAATAATGAAAAGCAAGTTATATTTTCCAGTGATGTCAATAGCGAAGATACTTTCGTTATTTTAGAGGGCGTTATCTCTCTGCGTAGAGAAGAAAACGTACTTATCGGTATTACCCAGGCTTCTTATATTATGGGGCTGGCTGATGGTTTAATGAAAAACGATATACCATACAAATTAATATCAGAAGGAAATTGTACGGGATATCATCTACCAGCCAAACAAACCATTACGCTTATTGAACAAAATCAACTCTGGCGAGACGCTTTTTACTGGTTAGCCTGGCAAAATAGAATTCTGGAATTACGCGACGTGCAGCTCATTGGGCATAATTCCTACGAACAAATCCGCGCAACATTATTATCAATGATTGACTGGAATGAAGAATTGCGATCACGTATTGGTGTGATGAATTATATCCATCAACGTACACGCATATCGCGTTCTGTCGTCGCAGAAGTTCTCGCTGCTTTGCGTAAAGGCGGCTATATCGAAATGAATAAAGGCAAACTGGTCGCTATCAACCGTTTGCCTTCAGAGTATTAATCAGGATGCAGGGATAACCAACGGTTTATTCCCGCTTAGCTCGGTCACCAGATCATTGATGCCATCGCTCATATTTTTAAAGCGCGTCAACGGCGAACGAGTGACCACCACAAACGCGCCAATATTCTTCTGCGGGATCATCGCCATATAGGTAATGAAACCGCCACCACCGCCTGTCTTCTGAATAATCCCCGGACGACCCTCTTTCGGGGCCATATATACCCAGCCTAAACCAAGCGCATCCGCTTTGCCGGGAACATCCATGCCAATCACTTTGGTAAACTGCGCGCGCTGATAAATCAACGTCTGCATGCGATCTGCCTGGTTACTGCGCTGATAAAAATCAGATGATAAATACTGCTGCATCCAGCGCATCATATCGCCAGGCGTGGAATAGACGCCGCCGCTGCCAATTGCCGCCAGCGTGTTATTGCACGGACTGGCACCGCGCTCAGCAACCATTAAACGGCGGCACTGATCCGGTGAGGGGGTGTAGGTGGTGTCTTTCATCCCCAATGGACGGGTAATCTGCTCTTCAAACAACTGGGTATAAGGCTTGCCGGACGCATTCGCCAGTGCATCTGCCAGCAGGTCGAACGCAAGGTTAGAGTACGCCGCCTGACTGCCTGGCGCGGCTTTCAGCTTCGCCGTAGAAAGGTATTTCCAGCGTTGCTCGCGCGTTGGCCAGACAAACACCGGACGATGTGCCGCGCCACCGGGCTGTTCACGGGGCAGGGCGCTGGTATGGGTTGCCAGATTCACTAGGGTAATGGGCGTCCCATTGTAGGTTGGCACGCGTGCGCCTGGCGGAGCATATTTACTTAGCGGATCGTTTAACTTCACGGTCCCCTGGTCGAGCAATTTCACCAGCATTTCACTGGTCATTAGCTTGGTGAGGGAAGCAATACGCACGACCGAATCGAGCTGCGGGCGAACGTTATTACCAGGTCGCGTTTCGCCATAACTGCGAAAGACGCGCTGGTTACCGTCGATAACAACCAGCGCCATCCCCGTGGCACCGCTGCCGTAAAAAATATGATCGGCATAACGATCGACAATATCAGAGGCAAACTCCGGTTCAGTGATCGGCTGCGCCGCATGGACGGAGGTCAATGACGCCGCACACAGCACGGCAGAAAAAAGCAGACTACGTTTCAACGGTGGTGTCCATAGATTGAATGAAGGTAACTGAGCGTATTTATACTACTCATTGATGGATTGCAAAGGGCGAATTAGTGCAATAATAGTGTTAAAAACGTAACGGCGCGTAAACACGAGCTTTTTCCTGCTCACCAATGCCTGCATTTGTGATCCTGCGCGTGTTAATCCGCTTATGTAAACAATCTTTGGTTTGTGAAATCCGTCGAAACAATTCTTATGGTCAGGCTGGCGAACTAAGCGCCTTGCTATGGGTCACAATGGGCGGTTTCATTTGGCTGACGCTTTGTAGTGGTCATGCGGTTAATACACAGCAGTTGTTAAAACGATAAGAAGTTAGCAGGAGTGCATATGTTTAAGTCTTTTTTCCCAAAGCCGGGAGCGTTTTTTCTCTCGGCCTTTGTTTGGGCATTGATTGCCGTTATCTTCTGGCAAGCCGGTGGGGGAGACTGGGTGGCGCGTATCACCGGCGCTTCCGGGCAGATCCCGATTAGCGCCGCGCGTTTCTGGTCGTTGGATTTCCTGATTTTTTACGCTTACTACATTGTTTGCGTAGGACTTTTTGCATTTTTCTGGTTTATCTACAGCCCGCACCGTTGGCAATACTGGTCAATACTCGGTACTGCACTGATCATCTTCGTCACCTGGTTTTTGGTGGAAGTCGGGGTCGCCGTCAACGCCTGGTATGCACCGTTCTATGATCTGATTCAAACCGCGCTAAGTTCGCCGCATAAAGTCACTATCGAACAATTTTACCGCGAAGTGGGCGTCTTTCTGGGGATTGCGCTGATCGCGGTGGTGATCAGTGTACTGAACAACTTCTTTGTCAGTCACTATGTGTTCCGCTGGCGTACGGCGATGAACGAATATTACATGGCGAACTGGCAACAACTGCGTCATATCGAAGGTGCCGCACAGCGTGTGCAGGAAGACACCATGCGTTTTGCTTCAACGCTGGAGAATATGGGCGTCAGTTTTATCAACGCCATCATGACGTTGGTCGCCTTCCTGCCGGTGCTGGTAACGCTCTCCGCGCATGTGCCGGAGCTGCCGATTATCGGGCACATTCCGTATGGTCTGGTGATTGCCGCTATCGTCTGGTCGCTGATGGGGACCGGATTGCTGGCAGTGGTAGGGATCAAACTGCCGGGGCTGGAGTTTAAAAACCAGCGAGTAGAGGCCGCCTACCGTAAAGAGCTGGTTTATGGTGAAGACGATGCCACGCGCGCGACGCCGCCTACGGTACGCGAGCTGTTTAGCGCCGTACGGAAAAACTATTTTCGCCTCTATTTTCACTATATGTATTTCAACATCGCCCGCATTCTCTATTTGCAGGTCGATAACGTTTTCGGTTTGTTCTTGCTGTTTCCGTCAATTGTTGCCGGTACGATTACGCTCGGCCTGATGACGCAGATTACCAACGTTTTTGGTCAGGTTCGCGGTGCTTTCCAGTACCTGATTAACTCATGGACCACACTGGTTGAGTTGATGTCTATCTACAAACGTCTGCGCAGCTTTGAACATGAGCTGGATGGTGACAAAATTCAGGAAGTAACCCATACCTTGAGCTAAAAAGGAGAAGTAATGTCGCGCGTCAATCATCTATCTTCGCTGTCATTGTTGGCGGTTCTGGTTTTAGCGGGGTGTAGTAGTCAGGCTCCGCAACCGTTGAAAAAGGGCGAAAAAGCGATAGATGTAGCGAGCGTCGTGCGGCAGAAGATGCCTGCGAGCGTGAAAGACCGCGATGCCTGGGCGAAAGATCTCGCCACCACCTTTGAAAGTCAGGGGCTGGCACCGACGCTGGAAAACGTCTGCTCGGTGCTGGCGGTGGCGCAGCAGGAGTCAAATTATCAGGCAGATCCGGCCGTTCCGGACTTAAGCAAGATCGCCTGGCAAGAGATTGACCGTCGTGCTGAACGGATGCACATTCCTGCTTTTCTGGTTCATACCGCGCTAAAAATCAAATCGCCAAACGGCAAAAGTTATAGCGAACGGTTAGATTCGGTGCGTACAGAAAAGCAATTGAGCGCGATTTTTGACGATCTGATCAGCATGGTACCAATGGGGCAGACGCTGTTTGGTTCGCTTAATCCGGTGCGCACCGGTGGGCCGATGCAGGTCAGCATTGCTTTTGCCGAACAGCATACCAAAGGGTATCCGTGGAAAATGGACGGTACAGTTCGTCAGGAAGTCTTCAGTCGCCGCGGCGGGTTGTGGTTTGGTACTTACCATTTACTGAATTATCCCGCCAGCTATAGCGCACCGATATACCGCTTTGCTGATTTTAACGCTGGCTGGTACGCCAGCCGTAATGCCGCGTTTCAGAACGCGGTCAGTAAGGCCAGCGGCGTGAAGCTGGCACTGGACGGTGATTTAATTCGTTACGACAGTAAAGAACCCGGGAAAACCGAACTGGCAACGCGCAAACTGGCGGGAAAACTGGGGATGAGCGACAGCGAAATTCGCCGTCAGTTAGAGAAAGGTGACAGCTTCTCTTTTGAGGAGACGGCGCTGTACAAGAAAGTTTATCAACTTGCCGAAGCGAAAACGGGTAAATCACTACCCCGCGAAATGTTGCCTGGCATTCAACTGGAAAGCCCGAAAATCACCCGCAACCTGACTACGGCCTGGTTTGCGAAGCGCGTAGACGAACGGCGGGCGCGTTGTATGAAACAGTGATCAAACAGGAATGTCATGCCAGATAAGGCGTTTTAGGCCGTATCTGGCAACGTAAATCTTACTGGCGGCGATGTCGCCAGTGCAGCCATAGCGCCACCACTGCAAAAATGAGGCAGCCTACTAAAAACGGGATCAGCCCGAAAATGGTGCCGACACCTAAACCAATTTCCACCCGTGGGCGACCTGTTTCCTGGACCTGCATTAAACGCTCATAGACGCCGGGCGCATGCACTAACAGGTTCAGCAATTGCGCCCCAGCCCAAAAGCAAAACAGCACAAACAACGCATAGGCAATGTTGCCAGGCGTTGAAGAGGCATTGCGATATTTTCCGCTAAACAGCGATTTTGACAGGGTGAAATCAGCCATAAAAACCTCCGGAAGTCATCTGCTTCTCTTCTGGTGTGATACCAGCGGCTTATGGCAAGTCTGACAGGTCATTTAGATTGTCAATATCAGAATCATGGTAAATTGATGTTGGGAATATTCCCGAAGCGTGAATATTCGTTGTGAGTCACAAAATGGCAACCTTAAGTTAAATTTATTAACAATTACGAAAATGTTGTCTACACCACAGACGGTTGTTGCAGAATATGCAAGGATGTTGTTTTTCGTTAACGGAGCTGCCATGAATCTGCCTGTAAAAATCCGCCGTGACTGGCACTACTATGCGTTCGCCATTGGCCTTATATTCATTCTTAATGGCGTGGTGGGGTTACTGGGATTTGAAGCAAAAGGTTGGCAGACCTATGCCGTCGGTCTGGTGACGTGGGTGATTAGTTTCTGGCTGGCGGGGTTGATTATTCGTCGTCGCGATGAAGAAACTGAAAACGCCCAATAAGAATATTATCGGGCGTTAAAATATTACATTGTGGTTTTCAATGCGTTATCCGCAGCGTGACGCTCCAGCGCCAGCTCAATCAAACGTGTGATCAGATCGGTGTAACCCAGACCGCTGGCTTGCCACAGCTTCGGATACATACTGATGTTGGTGAAGCCAGGCAGTGTGTTGATCTCGTTGATCACCACTTCGTTCTCTGGGGTTAAAAACACGTCTACACGCGCCATGCCTGCGCATCCCAACGTTTGATAAGCCTGAACGGCAATCGCCCGGATCTTATCGTTGATTTCTGGCGCAATGGCTGCCGGAACTACCACTTTCGCGCCATCTTCGTCAATGTACTTGGTGTCGTAGGCATAGAAGTCGCTGGTGAGTACGATCTCGCCACAGGTGCTGGCTTGCGGGTTGTCGTTGCCCAGAACTGCGCATTCAATCTCACGACCTTTGATCCCTTGCTCAACGATCACTTTATGATCGAATTCGAACGCCAGATCGACGGCAATTGCGTACTGTTCTTCACTGGTTACTTTGCTGACACCAACAGAAGAGCCCTGATTAGCCGGTTTTACAAACAGTGGTAACCCCAGTTTAGACTCCACTTCGGCAAAACTAATGTTGTGACGATTGGCGCGCGTCAGGGTAATAAATGGCGCAATGTTCAGCCCAGCATCGCGCAGCAGACGTTTGGTAACATCTTTATCCATACAGGCTGCTGAAGCCAGAACATCAGAACCTACAAACGGTAAATTGGCGACCCGCAGCATTCCCTGCAAGGAACCATCTTCGCCCAGCGTACCGTGGACAATCGGGAAAATGACATCCACCGTCGGTAACGGCTGACCGTTTTGCGCGTCGATAAGCTGATGCTCATGTTTACTTGGCACCTGCGCAAGGCTAGTCGCCGAAGGGCGCAACGCAATATGGGCAGGATCGTCTGCATTTAGCAGATAATTGCTGGCATCGCTGACGTGCCATTGCCCTTGTTTATCAATGCCCAGCAGCACAACGTCGAAGCGACTTTTATCAATGGCATCGACAATGTTTTTTGCCGATTGCAGAGACACTTCATGTTCCGCTGATTTACCACCAAAAACGATTCCTACCCGCAGTTTTTCCATCTTAAAAACCTATCCCGTCTAACACAAAGTGCATACATTACCACGACAAAACGGGGGATTCGCGGCCTTCTGACAGAATGTTGCAATCTTCTGCTGACAAAGCGTGCAACGTAATGGTGAAGAAAGTGCGTTATCACAAAGATGTGCGCGAGATCACAAAAATGATGAACGGGAAGCTAATTTATTCCTGGCTTAAATGGCCATGCGGTGAGTTTTTTCTCTTAGTTGTAAGTAAACGCAGAGAATATATTTCATAACTTTTGTTTATAATAAAGGTTGATAATTAAAGGCCTGTTCTTTGTGTGGTTAATTATTTAAATATGAGAACCGTTTCGCTGGTAATCAAACAAAGAACATTTGCGCAAAGTATTTCCTTTGTCATAAAAATAATACTTCCAGACACTATGAAGTTGTGAAACATAATGTTAACTTCTCCATACGTTGGATAAGGAAATACAGACATGAAAAATCTCATTGCTGAGTTGTTATTAAAGCTTGCCCAAAAAGAAGAAGAGTCGAAAGAACTGTGCGCGCAGGTAGAAGCTTTGGAGATTATCGTCACTGCAATGCTTCGCAATATGGCACAAAATGACCAACAGCGCTTGATTGAACAGGTGGAGGGGGCTCTTTACGAGGTAAAGCCTGATGCCAGCATTCCTGACGACGATACGGAGCTGCTGCGCAATTATGTAAAGAAGTTATTGAAGCATCCTCGTCAGTAAAAAGTTAATCTTTTCAACAGCTGTCATAAAGTTGTCACGGCCGAGACTTATAGTCGCTTTGTTTTTATTTTTTAATGTATTTGTACATGGAGAAAATAAAGTGAAACAAAGCACTATTGCACTGGCACTCTTACCGTTACTGTTTACCCCTGTGACAAAAGCCCGGACACCAGAAATGCCTGTTCTGGAAAACCGGGCTGCTCAGGGCGATATTACTGCACCCGGCGGTGCTCGCCGTTTAACGGGTGATCAGACTGCCGCTCTGCGTGATTCTCTTAGCGATAAACCTGCAAAAAATATTATTTTGCTGATTGGCGATGGGATGGGGGATTCGGAAATTACAGCCGCACGTAATTATGCCGAAGGTGCGGGCGGCTTTTTTAAAGGTATCGATGCCTTACCGCTTACCGGGCAATACACTCACTATGCGCTGAATAAAAAAACCGGCAAACCGGACTACGTCACCGATTCGGCTGCATCAGCAACCGCCTGGTCAACCGGTGTCAAAACCTATAACGGCGCGCTGGGCGTCGATATTCACGAAAAAGATCACCCAACGATTCTGGAAATGGCAAAAGCCGCAGGTCTGGCGACCGGTAACGTTTCTACCGCAGAGTTGCAGGATGCCACGCCCGCTGCGCTGGTGGCACATGTGACTTCGCGCAAATGCTACGGTCCGAGCGCGACCAGTGAAAAATGTCCGGGTAACGCTCTGGAAAAAGGCGGAAAAGGATCGATTACCGAACAGCTGCTTAATGCTCGTGCCGACGTTACGCTTGGCGGTGGCGCAAAAACCTTTGCTGAAACGGCAACCGCCGGTGAATGGCAGGGAAAAACGCTGCGTGAACAGGCACAGGCGCGTGGTTATCAGTTGGTCAGCGATGCCGCCTCGCTAAATGCGGTGACGGAAGCGAATCAGCAAAAACCTCTGCTTGGACTGTTTGCTGACGGCAATATGCCAGTGCGCTGGCTAGGACCGAAAGCAACGTACCACGGCAATATCGATAAGCCCGCAGTCACCTGTACGCCTAATCCGCAACGTAATGACAGTGTACCAACCCTGGCGCAGATGACCGACAAAGCCATTGAATTGTTGAGTAAAAATGAGAAAGGATTTTTCCTGCAAGTTGAAGGTGCGTCGATCGATAAACAGGATCACGCTGCGAATCCTTGTGGGCAAATTGGCGAGACGGTCGATCTCGATGAAGCCGTACAACGGGCGCTGGAATTCGCTAAAAAGGATGGCAACACGCTGGTCATAGTCACCGCTGATCACGCCCACGCCAGCCAGAGTGTCGCGCCGGATACCAAAGCTCCGGGCCTCACCCAGGCGCTAAATACCAAAGATGGCGCAGTGATGGTGATGAGCTACGGGAACTCCGAAGAGGATTCACAAGAACATACCGGCAGTCAGTTGCGTATTGCGGCGTATGGCCCGCATGCCGCCAATGTCGTTGGACTGACCGACCAGACCGATCTCTTCTACACCATGAAAGCCGCCCTGGGGCTGAAATAAAACCGCGCCCGGCAGTGAATTTTCGCTGCCGGGTGGTTTTTTTGCTGTTAGCAACCAGACTTAATGGCAAATCTCGGGCGCATACGCTCATGGTTAAAACATGAAGAGGGATGGTGCTATGAAAATTACATTACTGGTTACCTTGCTTTTCGGTCTGGTTTTTTTAACCACAGTCGGCGCTGCCGAGAGAACGTTAACCCCACAACAACAGCGTATGACCTCCTGTAATCAGCAGGCGACGGCGCAGGCGTTGAAAGGGGATGCTCGTAAGACCTACATGAGTGGTTGCCTGAAGAACAGCAAGTCTGCGCCTGGTGAAAAAAGTTTGACGCCACAGCAGCAAAAGATGCGCGAATGTAATAATCAAGCAACGCAACAATCTCTGAAAGGTGATGATCGTAATAAGTTTATGAGTGCCTGCCTCAAGAAAGCCGCCTGATACCTGATAGTGCTAACGGGTGAGCTACGAAAGTGGCTCACCCGAAATTTCATACTTCTGCCTTTAGCCCCGTCTCTATAATTTGGGAAAATTGTTTCTGAATGTTCCCAAAAATAATGAATGATGAAAACTTTTTCAAAAAAGCGGCGGCGCATGGGGAGGAACCTCCTTTAACTCCTCAAAACGAACATCAGCGGTCCGGGCTGCGCTTCGCCCGTCGCGTCAGACTACCCCGTGCGGTTGGCCTGGCTGGCATGTTCTTACCGATTGCTTCAACGCTGGTTTCGCACCCGCCGCCGGGCTGGTGGTGGCTGGTGTTGGTCGGCTGGGCGTTCGTCTGGCCGCATTTAGCCTGGCAGATAGCGAGCAGGGCCGTCGATCCGCTTAGCCGGGAAATTTACAACTTAAAAACCGATGCAGTATTAGCGGGAATGTGGGTAGGCGTAATGGGCGTAAACGTGCTGCCTTCCACCGCTATGTTGATGATTATGTGTCTGAATTTGATGGGGGCAGGCGGCCCCCGTCTGTTTGTCGCGGGTCTGGTGTTGATGGTGGTTTCCTGCCTTGTCACCCTCGAGCTTACGGGCATTACCGTGTCGTTCAATAGTGCGCCGCTGGAATGGTGGCTCTCCCTTCCCATTATTGTCGTTTATCCTCTGCTGTTTGGCTGGGTCAGCTACCAGACGGCAACCAAACTGGCGGAACATAAACGCAGGTTGCAGGTCATGAGTACCCGCGACGGCATGACGGGCGTGTATAACCGACGTCATTGGGAAACTATGTTACGCAATGAATTTGATAACTGTCGGCGGCATAATCGCGATGCAACGTTACTGATTATCGATATCGACCATTTCAAGAGCATCAACGATACCTGGGGTCATGATGTGGGCGATGAAGCGATTGTGGCGCTTACCCGACAGTTACAAATTACCCTGCGCGGTAGCGATGTGATTGGTCGGTTTGGCGGCGATGAGTTTGCAGTAATCATGTCCGGTACGCCAGCTGAGAGCGCCATTACCGCCATGTTACGGGTGCGTGAAGGGCTAAACACGTTACGCTTGCCGAATACGCCACAGGTAACTTTACGGATTAGTGTGGGGGTTGCGCCGCTGAACCCACAAATGAGTCACTATCGTGAGTGGTTGAAATCGGCAGATTTGGCGCTTTACAAAGCAAAGAAAGCCGGACGTAACCGCACCGAAGTGGCGGCCTGACGTCCGGCGAAAGTCATCAGGATTTGCTGAGTTTTTCTGATTTTTCCATACACTTCGTCATCGCTTCGATCACTGCGGCACGGAAGCCTTTCTCTTCCAGTACGCGTACCGCTTCAATGGTGGTGCCTCCCGGTGAGCAGACCATATCTTTCAGTGCCCCCGGATGTTCTCCCGTTTCCAGCACCATTTTTGCGGAACCCATTACCGCCTGAGCGGCAAATTTATACGCCTGGGCGCGTGGCATCCCGCCCAGCACGGCGGCGTCGGCCATCGCTTCGATAAACATAAATACGTAGGCTGGCGAAGAACCGCTCACACCGACTACCGGGTGGATCATCGGCTCAGCAATTACTTCCGCTTCGCCAAAGCAGCGGAAAATATTCAGCACATCAGCGGTATCTTCTGGGGTTACCAGCGCGTTTGGCGTTACGGAGGTCATCCCGGCATTAACCAGCGCGGGAGTGTTCGGCATGGCGCGGATAATTTTCCGATCATGGCCCAGCGCGCGGGCAAGCTGGTCGAGCGTGACACCTGCAGCAATAGAAACGACCAGAGAGTCTTTATTCAGGCTGGAGGTGATTTCGCTAAGCACTTTAATCATGATGCCTGGTTTAACGGCAGCAAAAATGATGTCGGCGATTTGCGCCACTTCTTGCGCCGATTCTGCGGCGTTGATGCCGAACTGGTCATGCAGGGCGGCGACTTTATTCGGGGAGGGGGTGTATACCCAGATTTGCCCTGGAAGCACCTGACCGCTGGCAATCAGACCGCCGAGAATGGCTTTTCCCATATTGCCGCAGCCAATAAAACCGATTTTCTTTTCCATTGCCTCACTCCTGCCGTGAAATTCATTGTTTTGATAATCGCTGGCAGAAGCATAAACAGAACTATGCCGGAAGGCAAAAGCGCGACACAATAGAGGATTACCCAACAAAGGATGACTTTATGACAATTTGGGTGGATGCCGACGCGTGTCCCAATGTAATTAAAGAGATTTTGTATCGCGCGGCGGAACGTATGCAGATGCCGCTGGTACTGGTAGCAAACCAGAGTTTACGCGTGCCGCCATCGCGATTTATTCGTACGCTGCGCGTCGCGGCAGGTTTCGACGTTGCCGATAACGAAATTGTCCGGCAGTGTGAAGCGGGCGATTTGGTGATCACCGCAGATATACCTTTGGCTGCTGAAGCCATCGAGAAAGGCGCAGCGGCGCTTAATCCGCGCGGAGAACGTTACACGCCAGCGACCATTCGTGAGCGCCTGACGATGCGCGATTTTATGGATACCTTACGTGCCAGTGGGATCCAGACCGGCGGACCAGATAGCCTTTCACAACGTGACCGCCAGGCCTTTGCCGCGGAGCTGGAGAAGTGGTGGCTGGAAGTGCAACGTAGTCGTGGCTAAATGTAATTTATTATTTACACTTCATTCTTGAATATTTATTGGTATAGTAAGGGATGTATTGAGATTTTCACTTTAAGTGGAATTTTTTCTTTACAATCGAAATTGTACTAGTTTGATGGAATGATCGCTATTCTCATGACACCGGCTTTCGCCGCATTGCGACCTATTGGGGAAAACCCACGATGACACAACCTCTTTTTCTGATCGGGCCTCGGGGCTGTGGTAAAACAACGGTCGGAATGGCCCTTGCCGATTCGCTTAACCGTCGGTTTGTCGATACCGATCAGTGGTTGCAATCACAGCTCAATATGACGGTCGCGGAGATCGTCGAAAGGGAAGAGTGGGCGGGATTTCGCGCCAGAGAAACGGCGGCGCTGGAAGCGGTAACTGCGCCATCCACCGTTATCGCTACAGGCGGCGGCATTATTCTGACGGAATTTAATCGTCACTTCATGCAAAATAACGGGATCGTGGTTTATTTGTGTGCGCCAGTATCAGTCCTGGTTAACCGACTGCAAGCTGCACCGGAAGAAGATTTACGGCCAACCTTAACGGGAAAACCGCTGAGCGAAGAAGTTCAGGAAGTGCTGGAAGAACGCGATGCGCTATATCGCGAAGTTGCGCATATTATCATCGACGCAACAAACGAACCCAGCCAGGTGATTTCTGAAATTCGTAGCGCCCTGGCACAGACGATCAATGGTTGATTTTAGAGCGCCTATACTTAACGTTCATTCCGTGAAATAAGGAAGAACGATGCCAACGAAACCGCCTTATCCTCGTGAAGCATATATAGTGACGATTGAAAAAGGAAAGCCAGGACAGACGGTAACCTGGTACCAACTCAGAGCCGATCATCCTAAACCAGACTCGTTGATCAGTGAACATCCGACCGCTCAGGAAGCGATGGATGCGAAAAAACGCTATGAGGACCCTGACAAAGAGTGACCGCATCAGACTGCTCGGAAGGGATTCTGAGTGCCACTACAAGGGATCTGCGTCACATTTTTCATAATTCATGTTTTTCTAATAATTAGAATATTAAACAATAACAATCCATTACTGGAATCATTTGGAATCTTTACATTATGCCGTGCACGTCTGCTGCTACGCTTTTTGTCATTTGTAGCACAAGTAAGTGTCAGCAGTGGTGCTTCACACTTGCCCGGTAATTAACGACGAAAGAAAAGTAAGGTGGATGAACAATGAGTGCGTCGTTGGCGATCCTGACCATCGGCATTGTACCTATGCAGGAGGTTTTGCCGCTCCTGACGGAATACATTGACGAAGATAATATTTCCCATCATAGCCTGCTGGGGAAGTTAAGTCGTGAAGAAGTGATGGCGGAGTACGCGCCAGAAGCAGGTGAAGACACCATTCTCACATTATTAAATGACAACCAGCTGGCCCATGTTTCGCGTCGTAAAGTGGAGCGAGACCTGCAAGGTGTGGTTGAAGTGCTCGATAATCAGGGTTATGACGTCATTTTATTAATGAGTACAGCAAACATTAGTAGTATGACTGCGCGTAATACGATCTTTCTTGAGCCGTCGCGAATATTGCCTCCACTGGTTTCCTCTATTGTTGAAGATCATCAGGTGGGGGTTATCGTTCCGGTTGAGGAGATGCTGCCCGTTCAGGCGCAAAAATGGCAAATTTTGCAGAAATCGCCGGTATTTTCATTGGGTAACCCCATTCATGATTCAGAACAAAAAATCATTGATGCCGGGAAAGAATTACTGGCAAAAGGGGCTGATGTCATCATGCTGGATTGTTTAGGATTTCACCAACGTCATCGCGATTTACTGCAAAAACAGCTCGATGTTCCTGTCTTGCTGTCTAACGTATTGATTGCACGGCTGGCTGCGGAATTACTGGTGTAATTTTGCGTGACAGCCAGCGCCTCTGGCCCCCATAGTGAAGTAGATGTTCAACTACCAGACAGGGCCAGTTTATGCTTCAAAGTAATGAGTACTTTTCCGGCAAAGTGAAATCAATCGGCTTTTCCAGCAGCAGCACTGGTCGCGCCAGCGTGGGTGTTATGGTTGAAGGCGAATACACCTTCAGCACCGCTGAGCCGGAAGAGATGACGGTAATCAGTGGCGCGCTGAATGTGTTACTGCCTGATGCGACCGACTGGCAGGTGTATGAAGCCGGTTCGGTGTTTAATGTTCCCGGTCACAGTGAGTTTCATCTGCAAGTTGCCGAACCCACCTCTTATCTGTGCCGCTATCTGTAATTCCTCGCCTTCCCCTTGAACGGGAGGGCATTTTTCTGAAATATCCTCTCTTTAACCCATAATAATATTTCCTTTGCTGCGATTTTTTCAATTTCCGATATATTCATAATTCATCAAGGTTGATATAAATATCAGTGAAGATCTCCAGATATTGTTGCGGAACTGGCTACGATAAAAGATAAATCAGATGATGAATGGTGGCGTGCATTGCTGCAAAGTCGCAATGATCATTTGCGCCAAACGGCATTACGCAACGCACATACCCCGGCGTCGTTGTTAACGACATTGACCGAGTCTCGGCATCGGTCGCTAGCTATGAATAATCCACAGCTCGCTGCCGATGTGAAAACGACGTGGTTAAAAGAGGCTCCATCATTACTCTTATTTGTCGAACAACCCGATCTTTCGCTGTTACGGGATTTAGTGAAAACCGGGGCAATGCGGAAAATTCGCAGTGAAGCGCGTCACTGGCTTGAGGAAAAACAATGACACAACGTCCATGGAGCAAGTTACAGCATAAAACGCATAATATTGCTGCGCTAAAAATTATTGTCCGCCGTAGCGAATAATTATATCCCTGGTGTGGCTTCGTACGCCGGATAAGACGCGGCAGGCGTCGCATCCGGCATTAAAGGAAAATCAGCAATTAACGTTGTGCTTCGCCACCTAATCCTTCAATCAGGTTTTGAATTAACGCTGCCAGTTCACCAGTCATCAGGATGAAATCGGCATCAAAACGCTGGGCGAAATCTTCACGGTCGATATCTTCGTTTTGATCGCGCAGCTCGTCGCAAAACTTCAGACGCTTGAGCGAACCATCGTCGCACATCACAAACTGAATGCGCTGCTGCCAGTCGAGCGCCAGTTTAGTCACCACTTTTCCGGCTTCGATGTGATTGGTGATCTCTTCGCTGGTCAGATCTTGTTTCTTCGCGCGGATCACGCCGCCATCTTCCAGCAACGATTTCAGCTCGGCTTCATCAAGCAGCTGGAAGCCCTGTGCCGCGCTACCGGAGCGAACCCATTCGGTCAGCGTCAGTTCAATCGGGTTTTCCATGCTCAATGGTACCACAGGTAACGACCCCAGGCTTTTACGCAGCAGTGCCAGCGTATCTTCCGCTTTTTTGGCACTGGCGCAGTCCACCATAATCAAACCGTTAACCGTGTCGATCCACATCATTGTCTGGCTAAAACGGCTGAAAGCACGCGGCAACAGAGAGTGCAGCACTTCGTCTTTCAGCGAATCTTTTTCGGTTTTCTTCAGCTTACGCGCCTGTTCCGCTTCCAGTTTGGCGATTTTCGCTTCCAGCGCCTGCTTAATCACCGGAGACGGGAGGATTTTTTCTTCTTTGCGCGCGCAGATAACAATTTGACCATTGGCAACGTGCGTTAACGCATCGCTGTGCGATCCCATCGGAGGAACCCAGCCCATCTTCGCCATGTCCTGGCTGCCGCATGGGGTAAATGCCATCGAGGCTAGCTGTTTTTCCATCTCTTCTGCACGCAGCGAAATCTCGCGGCTAAGACGGTAAACCATTAAATTTTTGAACCACAGCATGATAATTTCCACGGCCTTGTTGTTAAATTTAGCGGGCATGATAACGAATTGTCGGCGGCCTTGCATTGCCAATCCGGTTGTCCGTCTCTACGCTATTGATATTGAAAAAAATAAGGAGAGTACCGTGCGTATAGGTATCGATTTAGGCGGCACCAAAACTGAAGTGATTGCACTGGGCGATGCAGGGGAGCAGTTGTACCGCCATCGTCTGCCCACGCCGCGTGATGATTACCGGCAGACTATTGAAACGATCGCCACGTTGGTTGATATGGCGGAGCAGGCGACGGGGCAGCGCGGAACGGTAGGTATGGGCATTCCTGGCTCAATTTCGCCTTACACCGGTGTGGTGAAGAATGCCAATTCAACCTGGCTCAACGGTCAGCCATTCGATAAAGACTTAAGCGCGAGGTTGCAGCGGGAAGTGCGGCTGGCAAATGACGCTAACTGTCTGGCGGTTTCAGAAGCAGTAGATGGCGCGGCAGCGGGAGCGCAGACGGTATTTGCCGTGATTATCGGCACGGGATGCGGCGCGGGCGTGGCATTCAATGGGCGGGCGCATATCAGCGGCAATGGCACGGCAGGTGAGTGGGGACACAATCCGCTACCGTGGATGGACGAAGACGAACTGCGTTATCGCGAGGAAGTCCCTTGTTATTGCGGTAAACAAGGTTGTATTGAAACCTTTATTTCGGGCACGGGATTCGCGATGGATTATCGTCGTTTGAGCGGACATGCGCTGAAAGGCAGTGAAATTATCCGCCTGGTTGAAGAAAGCGATCCGGTAGCGGAACTGGCATTGCGTCGCTACGAGCTGCGGCTGGCAAAATCGCTGGCACATGTCGTGAATATTCTCGATCCGGATGTGATTGTCCTGGGGGGGGGCCCCTATTAAGTTGTCAAGCATGTTATGACCCCTGCGGGGTATAAAAAGTCCCGTCGCGCATCATGGCGAACAGAACGTCGCAGCGTCGTCTCGCCAGGGCGATAAGCGCCTGATTGTGTCGTTTTCCCTGACTCATTTTGCGGGTGTAGTAAGCC
>NZ_MECT01000574.1:0-17021 GCF_001722145.1 Shigella sp. FC1544 | reverse complement strand
ACGGTTGTGGCGCACGTCTTCGGTGAACGCACTCTGGCCACACTGGAGCGTCTTCTGAGCCTGCTGTCGGCCTTTGAGGTCGTGGTATGGATGACGGATGGCTGGCCGCTGTATGAATCACGCCTGAAGGGAAAGCTGCACGTTATCAGCAAGCGTTACACTCAGCGCATTGAGCGACATAATCTGAATCTGAGACAACATCTGGCAAGGCTGGGACGGAAGTCACTGTCGTTCTCAAAATCGGTGGAGCTGCATGACAAGGTCATCGGGCATTATCTGAACATAAAACACTATCAGTAAGTTGGAGTCATTACCCAATTTGCAATACTCGGTCATAGCGCACACCGCTGTCTTTATCTACCAGTTGCAGAGAACCATCCTCATTGAGCGCAATTTGCCAGAAAGCATTTTCCAGTATCCCTTCAGCGTCACTTTTTGCCGCAATCACGTTGCCAGGCTGATTCGCTTCGATATAAAGCGTGCGATAGCCCATAGAAGGGACAATCTGGTTGATCTGTATATCAAACTCCATAAAGGGATCGTAATTACCGTAATGAACTATTTGCCGATCGATTAGGCCTGGATCGATCTCACGGGCATGGCGAATAAAATACAGTACAGGCTGACCGCGATCGTCTCGTAGATTAAACTGGCTGGCGCGCAGCCGCACAGTGGTGTTAATAACTTCTTCCCGCGGCCAGGGCATCAGGTTAAACAGCACGAGTTTGTCGGCATCACTCTGTGGCATGTTATCGGCAATTTTGCGCATGTTGAAACGCAGCAGATTATCCGCCATGTCTTCAGCCAGTTCGAAGCGGGCGACAATTTCGCGATGAACTTTGTCACTGCAACAACAACCGATACTGTCGTGGGCATGATTTTTTAAGATCTCTTTCCACATTTTCTCCAGCAAGCCGTGGTGGTATTCAAAACCCAACGTCCAGGCCAGCGTTGCCAGCGGTTCCAGCAGATTAACAATCTTATTTTCAATACGTGCGTGGGCAATTTTGATATCCATGCGCGTGGAACCGATGGTGCGATGTACGCGCATATATTTGCCATCGATAAATTCACCTTTCAGGGTGGCCAGACTTTCACGCTGCGCTTCGATCTTCTCAAATACCTCTTCAAAGCGGCTCATCACAAACTTACGTTGAGGGTAGATCTCACGTAGCTTATCCATCACTTCGAAGATATTTTGCTGCAATGGCATCTGGTCATGACCATTCGGCAGCAAAATCTCTTTGGTTACAGACGCTTTTTCCAGCACGTCAAAATAACTGTCGAGGCGTTTACGTAATCCGTTTTCGTCGGCAGGTAAGTACTTACCGATGGCGTAGCCCAGCGGCAGCACCTGCGCCGTCACTTCGCTACCGTCACTGCTTTGCCACAAAAACTCGGTTTTATCAGTACCGTGGCGCTCCGAACATCCGCGCCAGAACATGGTGCGGGTAATGCCAAATCCATTGTAGATATGCGGCAGTTGCCCGGACATGCCAAAGGAATCTGGTAAATAACCTATTTTCATCGGCTCGCCAAACGCGAGGCAGTCACGCATTCCGTACATCAGATTACGGACGATGGATTCCGCAGAAACAATCGTGGTATCGGTCTGGGTATACCAGGGGCCGATAATCAACTTGCCGGCTTCTACCTGTTTCTTCACACGGTCTTTGTTTTCCGGTTTCACCGCGAAATAATCTTCGAGGATCGCCGTTTGCCCGTCGAGTACGTAATATTTGTATTCGTTGTCCTGTTCCAGTCGGCACAGGATCTCTTCCATATTATTGACCAGCAGAATACGTGACTCTTCGGTGGTGAAATACCACTCTCGATCCCAGTGCATATGCGGGGTGATGTGAACGCGAGATACCGCTTTCATCGTCGTTTCCTTTTTGTTTATGGCATTACGCCATCAGTCAGATAGTTGCCATGCTTAACCGCGTGACGCCGCCAGATCAGGAGAATTGCAGTCGAGATTGCAGCCCCCACCAATGCCGCACCAAACCAGCCAATTGCAGCCATAACACCGCCCGCGCCATTATCATGAAGTAAAAAGAGCGAGAAAATGCCGGCACCGGGTGTCGAAAGGCCGATATTCATCGCACCGACAATAGCGCCCGTTACCATAGAGCCCAGCACAAACGAACCAATAACCCGCAGCGGATCTTCAATCGCCATCGGGATCGCCCCTTCGGTAATACCTGCCAGCCCTAACAGCCAGGTGGATTTCCCGGTCTCAATTTCAAACTCTTTAAACAGGCGCGGTGCGAGCATCGTGGAAGCGGTTACGGTAAATGCCGAAACCATTTTGACGGAGGCGAAAATGGCATACGGGCCGTAAACGCCGTTCGCCATTGCGCCCAGGCAGAATGCATAAGCGGCTTTGTTCACTGGCCCTCCAAGGTCAAAGGAACACATAAAACCGAAAATGGCACCCAGCAACAGCGCGTTACTTCCTGACAGACCGTTCAGCCAGGCGGTAAGCGAGTTATTGATCCATGCGACAGGTTCTCCCACCACAAACAGCATCAGACTGCCCGCTCCCAACGTACCGAGCACCGGGTAGAGATAAAAAGTCAGGAATCCATTGAATTTACTGCTAAGACGCAAGTGATTTTTCACCCAGCGCATCAAGTAACCGGCTATCAATCCGCCAACGACCGCGCCGAGAAACCCGGAGCCGATCATGTTGGCGGCAAGTCCAGCCGCAAAGCCTGGCGCTAACGCCTGTTTATCTGCCAGAGAATAGGCGGTATAGGCCGCGAGCACCGGTACCATCAAAATTCCGAGCAGCCCGCCGCCCAGCTTGCGGTACATCCACAGCCAGGAGTTTTCTTCATTAAACAGATCTTGTAGCCCGAAGATTTGCGACAGTAATACCGCGACCGCCAGCACCGTGCCCCCCGCGACAATCAACGGTACGGCAAAAGAGATTCCGCTCAACAGTGCCTGTTTCAGCTCCGTTTTGACACTTTTCACCGGTTGCGTATCTTGCTGTACGGTACGCGTCTCATCGCTACGCTTGAGGGTAAGCGCTTGTTGGATCAACGCTTCTGCATGGCGAATCGGCTCGGCAACAGGCACTGAAAGCGCGGGAATGCCATTAAAACGCTCACTCTCCTTGATGGCGACTTCAGCCGCAAAAATACAGGCGGTTGCACTATTGAGTTGATCCGCCGTTAAACGCCCTTCAATGCCGTTAGCGCCTTGTTTTTCAACGTAAACATTTACGCCGAGTTTGCGTCCGGCTTTTTCCAGATATTCCGCAGCCATATAGGTGTGAGCAATACCCGCCGGACAGGCCGTTACGCAGACGATAGTTGGCGCGTTGGAAAAAGAGGCAGAAGGTTGCGTGCCTCCCTTGTCATCCAGCGCCGAGAGCAACTCATCAGGCGTCGTCGCCGACTGTATACGCGCCCGAATCTCATCATCCGCAAGGCGCGTAGTCAGCGCTGTCAGCAGTTGCATATGCATAGTACCCGCTTCATTGGGGGGAATCGCCAGCAGCACCACTAAATCAACTGCTTCCGGGCCATCAACGCCTTCCCACTGAAGCGGCTCGCTGAGTGTGGCGACCGCAAACGCCGCTTCTTTTACCGCAGCAGTTTTGCCATGCGGCACAGCCAACCCTTCACCTAAGGCGGTCGGGCCAAGGCTTTCACGGCGATACACTTCTTCCAGAAATTGCTCAGTACTGGAAATTTTCCCCAGAGCAGCAAGACGTTGAGTCAACGCGTGGATGGCCTCTTCACGGCTGGTAAAGCGCGCATTCAGACGCAACGCATCGCGGTGGGTCAGAGTCGTCAGATTCATCATGATCCTCACTTGATCGTTTTTATAGTCGCGCCAGTGTGCCCGATGAAACAATACCATTATATGATCAATTTCACTTGATTGAAATCATTTGTATTGTATTTGCATTATTTACAGGATGAATTTATCGGGCATAATGGCTAAATTCGTATTAATGAGATACTAAAAATGGGACACAAGCCCTTATACCGGCAGATTGCCGATCGCATTCGTGAACAAATTGCGCGTGGCGAGCTTAAACCTGGCGATGCGTTACCCACTGAATCAGCGCTACAAACAGAGTTTGGCGTCAGCCGGGTTACGGTGCGTCAGGCTTTGCGCCAGCTAGTCGAGCAGCAGATCCTCGAAAGCATTCAGGGCAGCGGGACTTACGTCAAAGAAGAGCGGGTCAATTACGATATTTTTCAGTTAACCAGTTTTGATGAAAAACTGTCGGACCGTCACGTCGATACACACAGTGAAGTCCTGATATTTGAAGTGATTCCGGCTGACGATTTTCTTCAGCAACAGCTACAAATCACCGCGCAGGATCGTGTGTGGCATGTGAAGCGCGTGCGCTATCGCAAGCAAAAGCCAATGGCGCTGGAAGAAACCTGGATGCCGCTTGCGTTGTTCCTGGATCTCACCTGGCAGGTCATGGAAAATTCGAAATATCACTTTATTGAAGAAGTGAAGAAGATGGTTATCGATCGTAGCGAACAGGAAATCATTCCTCTGATGCCAACCGAAGAGATGAGCCGTCTGCTTAATATCAGCCAGACAAAGCCGATTCTTGAAAAAGTATCGCGTGGATATTTAGTTGATGGTCGGGTGTTTGAATATAGCCGCAACGCTTTTAATACCGATGACTATAAATTTACCCTGATAGCGCAGCGAAAATCATCGCGATAAGCACAAAAAAGGCCATCATACGATGGCCAACCATGTCGAAACCGACAGCCCTTCGCCATTCCTGTAGAGGGAAGCGGCGAGGGCTATTTCTTATTACAGATATTTATTTCAGAACAGTTTTCAGTGCTTCACCGATATCCGCCAGGCTGCGAACGGTTTTCACGCCTGCGGCTTCCAGAGCAGCGAATTTCTCATCCGCAGTCCCTTTCCCACCGGCAATGATCGCACCCGCGTGGCCCATACGTTTGCCTTTCGGCGCAGTCACACCAGCGATGTAACCTACAACTGGCTTGGTAACGTGCTCTTTGATGTACGCTGCCGCTTCTTCTTCAGCGCTACCGCCGATCTCACCGATCATCACGATCGCTTCGGTCTGCGGATCTTTTTCGAACATTTCGAGGATGTCGATAAAGTTAGAGCCTGGGATCGGGTCACCGCCGATACCAACACAGGTCGACTGACCGAAACCGTAATCCGTGGTCTGTTTAACCGCTTCATAGGTCAGTGTACCGGAACGGGAAACGATACCCACTTTACCCGGTTTGTGAATGTGACCCGGCTGGATACCGATTTTGCATTCACCCGGAGTGATAACGCCCGGGCAGTTCGGGCCGATCATACGAACGCCGGCTTCGTCCAGTTTCACTTTCACAGTCAGCATATCCAGCGTCGGGATGCCTTCAGTGATGGTGATAATCAGTTTGATGCCTGCATCAATAGCTTCCAGAATGGAGTCTTTGCAGAACGGTGCTGGTACGTAGATAACAGAAGCGGTAGCGCCAGTAGCAGCAACAGCTTCACGCACGGTGTTGAACACCGGCAGGCCGAGGTGGGTAGTACCGCCTTTACCTGGGGTTACGCCGCCAACCATTTTAGTGCCGTATGCAATGGCCTGTTCTGAGTGGAAAGTCCCCTGGCTACCAGTAAAGCCCTGGCAGATAACCTTGGTGTTTTTATCAATTAAAATGGACATTATTTCCCCTCCACTGCGGCAACAACCTGCTGAGCTGCATCCGTCAGACCTTTTGCTGCAATAATATTCAGGCCGCTGTCAGCCAGTTTCTTCGCGCCGAGTTCGGCGTTGTTACCTTCCAGACGTACCACGACCGGTACGTTAACACCCACTTCTGCTACCGCGCCGATGATACCGTCAGCGATCAGGTCGCAACGAACGATACCGCCGAAGATGTTAACCAGAACGACTTTCACTTTGTCGTCAGAGAGGATGATTTTGAACGCTTCGGTTACACGTTCTTTGGTTGCGCCGCCGCCAACGTCAAGGAAGTTAGCCGGTTCGCCGCCGTGCAGTTTAACGATGTCCATCGTACCCATCGCCAGACCTGCGCCGTTAACCATACAACCGATGTTACCGTCCAGCGCAACGTAGTTCAGTTCCCACTGTGCAGCCTGTGCTTCACGCGGATCTTCCTGCGACTGGTCACGCATTTCGCGCAGATCAAGCTGGCGGAACAGTGCGTTGCCATCAGCGCCCAGTTTGCCGTCGAGGCAAATCAGATCACCCTGTTTGGTGATGACCAGCGGGTTGATTTCGATCAACGCCAGGTCGCGCTCCAGGAAAATGGTCGCCAGACCCATGAAGATTTTGGTGAACTGCTGAACCAGTTTACCTTCCAGACCCAGTTTGAACGCCAGCTCGCGTCCCTGATACGGCATCGGGCCTGTCAGCGGATCAAGCGCAACTTTATGGATCAGCTGCGGAGTTTCTTCCGCCACTTTTTCGATTTCCACGCCGCCTTCAGTGGAGGCCATAAAGACCACACGACGGGAACTACGGTCTACAACGGCACCGAGATACAGCTCTTTAGCGATATCGGTCGCTGCTTCAACCAGAATCTGGTTAACCGGTTGGCCATTGGCATCTGTTTGATACGTTACCAGACGCTTGCCGAGCCAATTTTCTGCAAAAGCACGGATGTCTTCTTTGCTGTTTACAACTTTCACACCGCCCGCTTTACCGCGGCCACCAGCGTGAACCTGACATTTCACTACCCACGGACCGGCACCGATTTTTGAAGCGGCTTCTTCTGCTTCGCGCGGAGTAGTACAGGCATAACCCACCGGTGCTGGTAAGCCATAGCGGGCAAAAAGTTGTTTTGCCTGATATTCATGTAAGTTCATGTGTTCTGTCCATCCTTCAGTAATCGTTATCTTTTAAACCGTAGACCGAATATTTCGTATCGCTTCCGGGCATTGTCGGTCACCTGTAGGCCTGATAAGACGCGTAAGTGTCGCATCAGGCATCGCTTGTCGGATGCGGCGCAAGCGCCTTATCCGACCTACATTGGTGCTTCCCGTAGGCCTGATAAGACGCGTTAAGCGTCGCATCAGGCTTCAATTGCCGGAGAAGGCGATAATGCCTTATCCTGTCTACAGTGCAGGTGAAACTTAAACTACTACACGTCCAGCAGCAGACGCGTCGGATCTTCCAGCAACTCTTTGATCGTTACCAGGAAGCCCACGGATTCGCGACCATCGATCAGACGGTGATCGTAGGACAGCGCCAGGTACATCATCGGCAGGATCTCAACCTGACCATTCACCGCCATCGGACGATCTTTGATAGCGTGCATACCCAGAATTGCGCTCTGCGGCGGGTTGATGATCGGCGTAGACATCAGGGAACCGAACACACCACCGTTGGTGATGGTGAAGTTACCACCGGTCAGATCTTCAACGGTCAGCTTGCCATCACGGCCTTTGACTGCCAGCTCTTTGATTTTCTTCTCGATGTCTGCCATGCCGAGGGTATCGACATCACGCAGAACCGGCGTCACCAGGCCGCGCGGCGTAGAAACCGCCATGCTGACGTCGAAATAGTTGTGGTAAACCACGTCATCGCCGTCGATAGAAGCATTCACTTCCGGGTAACGTTTCAGGGCTTCAACCACCGCTTTCACGTAGAAGGACATAAAGCCCAGACGGATGCCGTGGCGTTTTTCAAACGCTTCACCGTACTGCTTACGCAGATCCATAATCGGCTTCATGTTGACTTCGTTGAACGTGGTCAGCATGGCGGTGGAGTTTTTCGCTTCCAGCAGACGCTCTGCCACACGCTTACGCAGGCGAGTCATCGGGACACGTTTTTCACTACGTGCAGCCAGAGCCGGTTGCGCCGCCGGAGCAGCCGCTGCCGGTGCAGACTCTTTCGCCGGGGATTTCTCCAGATGTTTTTCCACATCTTCACGGGTCAGACGACCACCCACGCCGGTGCCTTTAATAGCGCTGGCGTCGAGGTTATGTTCAGCCAGCAAGCGACGGATCGCCGGGCTTAACGCATCGTTGTTTTGCTCTTCCAGAGACGCCTGCTGGCGTTGCGCCGGAGTGGACGCTTTCTCTTCAGATTTGGCGCTGGTTTCTTTACCGGCGCTGTTGCCTTCACGCAGGCGACCAAGGATCTGACGAGACGTTACGGTTGTACCTTCATCTTCCAGAACCGCATCCAGAATGCCGTCTGCTGATGCCGGTACTTCCAGTACCACTTTGTCAGTTTCGATTTCTACCAGCACTTCATCACGTACGACTGCGTCGCCGGGTTTTTTATGCCAGGTTGCGACGGTGGCATCGGCTACGGATTCAGGCAGGTCAGGGACCAGAATATCTACGCTACTCATTGTGTATCCTTTATTTATTCGACGTTCAGCGCGTCATTAACCAGATCTTGTTGCTGTTTCTGGTGAACGGACATATACCCTACCGCCGGAGAGGCGGAGGCCGGGCGGCCTGCATAACGCAGAGAAGCCCCAAACGGAATCACTTCACGGAAATGATGCTGGCTGCAGTACCATGCGCCCTGGTTGAGCGGCTCTTCCTGGCACCAGACAAAATCCTTGACGTGAGCAAACTGCTGCAACACTTCCTGCATCGCTTTATGCGGGAACGGGTAGAGTTGCTCGATACGCACAATGGCGACATCGTGTTGATTGTTCTTACGACGCTGTTCCAGCAGGTCGTAATAAACCTTACCAGAACACATCACTACGCGCTTCACGCCCTTCGGATCAAGCTCGTCGATTTCACCGATGGCTGGCAGGAAGGTGCCGTTCGCCAGTTCTTCGAGGCTGGAAACCGCCAGCGGATGACGCAGCAGGGATTTCGGCGACATCACGACCAGCGGACGACGCATCCCGCGCAGCGCCTGACGACGAAGCATGTGGTAAACCTGTGCCGGGGTAGACGGTACGCACACCTGCATGTTTTGCTCAGCACAAAGTTGCAGATAACGTTCCAGACGCGCGGAGGAGTGCTCCGGCCCCTGCCCTTCATAACCGTGCGGCAGCAACATCACCAGACCACACATCCGGCCCCATTTCTGTTCGCCAGAGGAGATGAACTGGTCGATAACCACCTGAGCACCGTTAGCGAAGTCACCGAACTGCGCTTCCCAGATGGTCAGAGTGCGTGGTTCTGCGGTGGCATAACCGTATTCAAACGCCAGCACTGCTTCTTCAGACAGTACGGAGTCCCAGACGCGGAACGCGCCCTGCCCGTTATGGATGTGTTGCAGCGGCGTGTAAGTGGAACCGTTAGACTGGTTGTGGATCACCGCGTGGCGGTGGAAGAAGGTACCGCGACCGGAGTCTTCACCCGACAGGCGAACCGGAATGCCTTCGTCAACCAGCGTGGCGTAAGCGAGGTTTTCCGCACCGCCCCAGTCGAACAGTTTCTCACCGGCAGCCATCGCCTGGCGATCGCCATAAATCTTGGCAACGCGAGACTGCATTTCAACTGCTTCCGGCACCGTGCTGATGCGTTTCGCCAGCTCCTGCAGGCGCTTCATCTCAACTTTGTTCGGGTACTCTTCGTCCCATTCGTGGTTGAGGTACGGCGACCAGGTGAAAGAGTGCATGTTCATCGGACGCCACTCTGCCACTACGCAATCGCCAGCATCCAGCGCATCGCGGTACAGGTTAACCATCTCGGTGGCATCTTCCAGCGTCGCCACTTTTTCCTGCTCCAGCTTGTCAGCGTAGATTTTGCGCGGTGTCGGATGTTTTTTGATTTTCTGATACATCAGCGGCTGGGTTGCGCTCGGCTCGTCGGCTTCGTTGTGGCCGTGACGGCGGTAGCACACCAGGTCGATGAAGACATCACGTTTAAAGGTGTTACGGAAATCGAGCGCCAGACGGGTCACAAAGGCAACGGCTTCCGGATCGTCCGCGTTAACGTGGAAAATCGGGGCCTGAACCATCTTACCGATATCAGTACAGTACGGCGTAGAACGGGCATCCAGCGGATTAGAGGTGGTGAAACCAACCTGGTTGTTGATAACGATACGTACCGTACCGCCAACTTCATAACCACGCGCTTTCGACATGTTCAGGGTTTCCTGAACCACGCCCTGCCCGGTCACTGCGGCGTCACCGTGGATGGTGATTGGCAGCACTTTGTTGCTGCTCGGCTCATCAAGTCTGTCCAGACGGGCACGAACAGAACCGATAACTACCGGGCTTACAATCTCAAGGTGAGACGGGTTAAACGCCAGCGCCAGGTGCACCAGGCCGCCATCGGTCTGGAAGTCAGACGAGAAGCCCATGTGGTATTTCACGTCACCCGTGCCGAGGTGTTCTTTATGTTTACCGGCGAACTCGTCGAACAAGTCTTGCGGTTTTTTACCCAGCACGTTCACCAGCACGTTCAGACGACCACGGTGCGCCATCCCGAGAACCACTTCGCGGGTGCCGCTGTTGCCAGCGTGGCGGATCATCTCTTTAAGCATCGGGATTAACGCGTCACCGCCTTCCAGCGAGAAGCGTTTTGCGCCAGGGAATTTTGCGCCGAGGTAACGTTCAAGGCCTTCAGCGGCGGTCAGTTCGCTTAAGAAGCGTTTTTTCTCTTCGCTATTGAAAGTCGCGCGACCAGACTCGATACGCTGTTGGATCCAGCGTTTTTCTTCGGTGCTGGTGATGTGCATATACTCGGCACCAATCGGGCCGCAGTAGGTTTGCTTGAGGGCTTCCAGCAGCTCGCCGAGTTTCATGGTTTCTTTGCCGCTGGCAAATGAACCGACGTTGAAGGTTTCCTGGAAGTCTGCTTCGGTCAGATCGTGGAAAGACGGATCCAGATCGGCCACTTTATCTTGCTGCCACAGTCCCAGCGGATCGAGATTCGCATGCTGGTGACCACGGAAGCGGTATGCGTTAATGAGCTGCAGGACTTTAACCTGCTTCACATTGGTGTCAGGGTCGGAGATCGTTGAAGAGTAACGTGAAGCGTCTTTCGCCAGGCGGCGGAAATATTCACGCGTTTGAGAGTGGAATTGATCCGGTTTGACTCCCGTACCAGGTAACTGCTGGAACGTCGAACGCCAGTTAGCGTCAACCGAGTCAGGATCGGTTAAGAAGTCTTCATAGAGCTGTTCTATCCAGCTCTGGTTTGCGCCAGAGAGGTAAGAAGAGTCCAACCAGGCTTTCAAAGCGCTGTTCTGCATCGTGATCCCTTAAGCATCTTTTTTATGCTTACTTCGCCGTGGATACTACCACGCACAGTGATGTGCGTGCCGGGGTTCACTTGCGAGCTCTTGTCTACGTAGTGGCTCGCGAAGGAACCTTTAAAAACTGTCTTAGTGTCAGGGGCAGTTTTTAAAGATTTCCTGCATTTCTTTGTTACGCCTGATGCGCTGCGCTTATCAGGCCTACGGGTAATGACTTGTAGGCCGGATAAGGCGTTCACGCCGCATCCGGCACTGGTTGCCTGATGCGACGCTTGCGCGTCTTATCAGGCCTACGGTTTACGCATTACGTTGCAACAACATCGACTTGATATGGCCGATGGCGCGCGTCGGGTTCAGCCCCTTCGGACATACACTGACGCAGTTCATGATGCTGTGACAGCGGAATACGCTGAATGCATCGCTCAAACCGTCGAGGCGGCTGTCAGTCTCGGTATCACGGCTATCGATCAGGAAACGATATGCCGCTAACAAGCCTGCCGGGCCGATAAACTTATCGGGATTCCACCAGAAAGACGGACAAGAGGTTGAACAACATGCGCAGAGAATACATTCATACAGCCCGTCGAGTTTTTCGCGCTGCTCTGGCATCTGTAAATGCTCGCGAGCTGGCGGATTTTGTCCATTATTCAACAGGTAAGGCTTAATTTTCTCATATTGCGCATAGAATTGTCCCATGTCTACCACCAAATCGCGGATCACCGGTAAACCTGGCAGCGGGCGAATCACAATCTTCTTGCCCGGCTGGTTGAGTGCCGAAATCGGGGTAATACAGGCCAGACCATTCTTGCCGTTCATGTTCAGACCGTCGGAACCGCACACACCTTCACGACAGGAGCGGCGGAACGACAGGCTGGGATCTTTCTCTTTCAGCTGGATAAGCGCATCCAGCAGCATCATGTCGCGACCTTCTTCCGCTTCCAGGGTGTAATCCTGCATACGCGGAGCATCATCAACATCCGGGTTATAGCGATAAATTGAAAACTCGAGTCTCATTTTCCTGTCTCCGCATTAGTAAGTACGAATCTTCGGCGGGAATGCCGGGCGCAGTTTCGGTTCCATGTTGACGCTTCGGCGCGTCATGGATTCCGACTCTGGCAGATACAGGGAGTGGCACAGCCAGTTTTCATCATCACGATCCGGGAAGTCGAAGCGGCTATGCGCGCCACGGCTTTCGGTACGGAAGTTGGCAGAAACAGCCGTTGCATACGCCGTTTCCATCAGGTTATCCAGTTCCAGGCACTCAACGCGCTGGGTGTTGAACTCGCTGGAAGTGTCATCCAGACGGGCATTTTTCAGACGCTCGCGGATAACTTTCAACTGCTCAAGCCCTTTCGCCATCGCATCACCTTCACGGAAGACCGAGAAGTTATGCTGCATACATTCTTGCAGCGCTTTACGAATCGCCACCGGATCTTCACCGTTACGATTATTGTTCCAGCGGTTCAGACGATCCAGAGATGCTTCAACATCAGACTCGCTGGCATCGCGCAATGCGCCCTGCTCGGCGATAGACTCTTGCAGATGCAGACCTGCCGCACGACCAAAGACCACCAGGTCCAGCAGCGAGTTGCCGCCCAGACGGTTAGCGCCGTGTACCGATACACAAGCGATTTCACCAACGGCAAACAGTCCCGGAACAACCACATCTTCGCCTTTCTCATTCACAGTCAGCGCCTGACCGGTCACTTTGGTCGGAATACCGCCCATCATGTAATGACAGGTTGGGATAACCGGGATCGGCTCTTTCACCGGATCGACGTGAGCGAAGGTACGGGAGAGTTCCAGGATGCCCGGCAGACGGGATTCGAGAACTTCTTTACCCAGGTGGTCGAGTTTCAGTTTCGCGTGTGGCCCCCACGGACCATCACAGCCGCGACCTTCACGGATTTCGATCATGATGGAACGCGCCACCACATCACGGCCCGCCAGGTCTTTGGCGTTCGGCGCATAACGCTCCATAAAGCGTTCGCCATGTTTGTTCAGCAGATAACCGCCTTCACCACGGCAACCTTCGGTGACCAGTACGCCCGCACCGGCAATACCGGTCGGATGGAACTGCCACATTTCCATATCCTGCACCGGTACGCCTGCGCGGATAGCCATGCCGACGCCGTCGCCAGTGTTAATGTGGGCGTTAGTGGTGGACTGATAAATACGCCCTGCCCCGCCAGTCGCCAGCACGGTAGCGCGGGCTTTGAAATAAACCACTTCACCAGTTTCGATGCACAGTGCAGTACAACCCACCACCGCGCCATCCTGGTTCTTCACCAGATCCAGCGCATACCACTCGGAGAAAATGGTGGTGTGGTTTTTCAGGTTCTGCTGATAAAGCGTGTGCAACAGTGCGTGACCGGTACGGTCAGCCGCCGCCGCAGTGCGTGCCGCCTGCTCGCCGCCGAAGTTTTTCGACTGACCGCCAAACGGACGTTGATAGATACGACCATCATCAAGACGCGAGAACGGCAGGCCCATGTGTTCGAGTTCCAGAATCGCTTCCGGCCCGGTTTTACACATATATTCAATCGCATCCTGGTCACCGATATAGTCCGACCCTTTTACGGTGTCGTACATATGCCATTCCCAGTTATCTTCATGGGTATTACCCAGCGCAACGGTAATGCCGCCTTGCGCAGAAACGGTATGGGAACGGGTCGGGAAGACTTTAGAGAGCAGCGCACAGGTCTGGCCGCTCTGGGAAATTTGCAGCGCCGCGCGCATACCTGCGCCACCGGCACCAATCACAACTGCATCAAATTCTCTGACTGGCAATTTCATCACACACCCCACACCACAACGAATCCATAAATCACGTAAACCACCAGTGCAACGACAATCACCAGTTGCAGCATCAGGCGCAATGCCAGCGGTTTAACGTAGTCGGTCAACACCTGCCACATGCCGATCCAGGCATGAATCAAGATAGAAAACAGCGCCAGCAGGGTGAACACTTTGGTGAACGCAGAGGCGAAGAAACCGATCCAGACTTCATATGTCAGTTCGCCACTGGTGGCAAAAAAACCGACCATATAAATGATGTAGAGCGTCAGGACGATAGCGGTAGCGCGAACGAGGATGAAATCATGTACGCCATTGCGTCCTAATGCGGAGGCGTTGCTTACCATACGAGGACTCCTGCGAGAAGTGAAAGCACGACAGTAATAACAAAGGAGATTTTGGCGGAGCGTTTACCCGCTTCGAATGTTTCTTCCAGATAGCCAAAATCCATCATCATGTGGCGAATACCTACGACGACGTGATACGCCAGAGCGGTAAGGATGCCCCACATGATAAATTTGACGAAGAAGCTGCCCATAATCGCGGAAGCTTGCTCGAAACCTTCAGGGGAAGAGAGGCTGGTACCCAGAAGCCACAGCAGGATGCCCACTGCAACAAAGGTGATCACACCGGAAACGCGATGGAGAATGGACGCTATCGCCGTGATGGGGAACCGGATGGTCTGTAGGTCCAGATTAACAGGTCTTTGTTTTTTCACATTTCTTATCATGAATAACGCCCACATGCTGTTCTTATTATTCCCTGGGGACTACGGGCACAGAGGTTAACTTTCTGTTACCTGGAGACGTCGGGATTTCCTTCCTCCGGTCTGCTTGCGGGTCAGACAGCGTCCTTTCTATAACTGCGCGTCATGCAAAACACTGCTTCCAGATGCGAAAACGACACGTTACAACGCTGGGTGGCTCGGGATTGCAGGGTGTTCCGGAGACCTGGCGGCAGTATAGGCTGTTCACAAAATCATTACAATTAACCTACATATAGTTTGTCGGGTTTTATCCTGAACAGTGATCCAGGTCACGATAACAACATTTATTTAATTTTTAATCATCTAATTTGACAATCACTCAACAAAGTTGTTACAAACATTACCAGGAAAAGCATATAATGCGTAAAAGTTATGAAGTCGGTATTTCACCTAAGATTAACTTATGTAACAGTGTGGAAGTATTGACCAATTCATTCGGGACAGTTATTAGTGGTAGACAAGTTTAATAATTCGGATTGCTAAGTACTTGATTCGCCATTTATTCGTCATCAATGGATCCTTTACCTGCAAGCGCCCAGAGCTCTGTACCCAGGTTTTCCCCTCTTTCACAGAGCGGCGAGCCAAATAACAAACGGGTAAAGCCAGGTTGATGTGCGAAGGCAAATTTAAGTTCCGGCAGTCTTACGCAATAAGGCGCTAAGGAGACCTTAAATGGCTGATACAAAAGCAAAACTCACCCTCAACGGGGACACAGCTGTTGAACTGGATGTGCTGAAAGGCACGCTGGGTCAAGATGTTATTGATATCCGTACTCTCGGTTCAAAAGGTGTGTTCACCTTTGACCCAGGCTTCACTTCAACCGCATCCTGTGAATCTAAAATTACTTTTATTGATGGTGATGAAGGTATTTTGCTGCACCGCGGTTTCCCGATCGATCAGCTGGCGACCGATTCTAACTACCTGGAAGTTTGTTACATCCTGCTGAATGGTGAAAAACCGACTCAGGAACAGTATGACGAATTTAAAACTACGGTGACCCGTCATACCATGATCCACGAGCAGATTACCCGTCTGTTCCACGCTTTCCGTCGCGACTCACATCCAATGGCAGTCATGTGTGGTATTACCGGCGCGCTGGCGGCGTTCTATCACGACTCGCTGGATGTTAACAATCCTCGTCATCGTGAAATTGCCGCGTTCCGCCTGCTGTCGAAAATGCCGACCATGGCCGCGATGTGTTACAAGTATTCCATTGGTCAGCCATTTGTTTATCCGCGCAACGATCTCTCCTATGCCGGTAACTTCCTGAATATGATGTTCTCCACGCCGTGCGAACCGTATGAAGTTAATCCGATTCTGGAACGTGCTATGGACCGTATTCTGATCCTGCACGCTGACCATGAACAGAACGCCTCTACCTCCACCGTGCGTACCGCTGGCTCTTCGGGTGCGAACCCGTTTGCCTGTATCGCAGCAGGTATTGCTTCACTGTGGGGACCTGCGCACGGTGGTGCTAACGAAGCGGCGCTGAAAATGCTGGAAGAAATTAGCTCCGTTAAACACATTCCGGAATTTGTTCGTCGTGCGAAAGATAAAAATGATTCTTTCCGCCTGATGGGCTTCGGTCACCGCGTGTACAAAAATTACGACCCGCGCGCCACCGTAATGCGTGAAACCTGCCATGAAGTTCTGAAAGAGCTGGGCACCAAAGATGACCTGCTGGAAGTGGCTATGGAGCTGGAAAACATCGCGCTGAACGACCCGTACTTTATCGAGAAGAAACTGTACCCGAACGTCGATTTCTACTCTGGTATCATCCTGAAAGCGATGGGTATTCCGTCTTCCATGTTCACCGTCATTTTCGCAATGGCACGTACCGTTGGCTGGATCGCCCACTGGAGCGAAATGCACAGTGACGGTATGAAGATTGCCCGTCCGCGTCAGCTGTATACAGGATATGAAAAACGCGACTTTAAAAGCGATATCAAGCGTTAATGGTTGATTGCTAAGTTGTAAATATTTTAACCCGCCGTTCAAATGGCGGGTTAATTTTTATATGCCTAAACACAAAAAATTGTAAAAATAAAATCCACTATCGGACATTCATATATTCTAAAAAAGGTAATGCTGCCAACTTACTGATTTAGTGTATGATGGTGATTTTAAGGTGCTTGCGTGGCTTCCATTTCCATCAGATGTCCTTCCTGCTCCGCTACTGAAGGCGTGGTGCGTAACGGCAAAAGCACTGCCGGACATCAGCGCTATCTCTGCTCTCATTGCCGTAAAACATGGCAACTACAGTTCACTTACACCGCCTCTCAGCCCGGTACGCACCAGAAA
>NZ_MECT01000573.1:0-17061 GCF_001722145.1 Shigella sp. FC1544 | reverse complement strand
CGAAGGGGCGATTGCCCGGCAGCATGATGTCCAGGCGATTCACAATCTGGTGAAGAGGTTCTTTACGCTCAAGCGCCATGCCAACAATACACCAGACCATCATTTCGAGGGGAAGACGGCGCTTGCGTAGCGTTACAGTACCTGATTCGGCAAGGCAACGAGAGATGAGTTCGGGGTCGAGGTAATCCCCCAGAGAAGTCAGTGGGTTACGCAGAGAATCGTAACGGGATACCAGATCAAGAGCCTGTCCAATGTGCATAAAAAAATCCGGAAACAAGTGAGCGTTTCCGGATTCTTACACAGCCACTGGATCGGTCAACTGATCCTTAACTGATCGGCATTACACATAACGGCGCGCTTTTCTTTAAATTTCTTTACATTAGGTTATGTAAAAACGTATCGGCGTTTATATACTGAAGATAAGCCTGATGAGTAACAGGCTTGCTCGTCATACTTTCGTGAGTATTGGCGTTGTACAGGCAAGTCGTAAAATAACAGCCTGGCTATTCAGAGTATGATAAAAACAGGGGGCAAGGGATGTTGCTTAATATGATGTGTGGTCGTCGGCTGTCGGCAATCAGTTTGTGCCTGGCCGTAACATTCGCTCCACTGTTCAATGCGCAGGCCGATGAGCCTGAAGTAATCCCTGGCGACAGCCCGGTGGCTGTCAGTGAACAGGGCGAGGCACTGCCGCAGGCGCAAGCCACGGCAATAATGGCGGGGATCCAGCCATTGCCTGAAGGTGCGGCAGAAAAAGCCCGCACGCAAATCGAATCTCAATTACCCGCAGGTTACAAGCCGGTTTATCTTAACCAGCTTCAACTGTTGTATGCCGCACGCGATATGCAACCCATGTGGGAAAACCGTGATGCTGTTAAAGCCTTCCAGCAACAGCTGGCAGAGGTGGCGATTGCCGGTTTCCAGCCGCAGTTTAATAAATGGGTAGAGTTACTGACCGATCCTGGTGTTAACGGGATGGCACGCGACGTAGTGCTCTCTGATGCGATGATGGGCTATCTCCATTTCATTGCAAATATTCCGGTCAAAGGCACTCGCTGGCTATATAGCAGTAAACCTTATGCACTTGCAACGCCGCCGCTCTCGGTGATTAACCAATGGCAGCTGGCGCTGGATAAAGGTCAATTGCCTACGTTTGTTGCAGGACTGGCACCGCAGCATCCGCAATATGCGGCGATGCATGAATCGTTACTGGCCTTACTCAGTGACACCAAACCGTGGCCCCAACTGACCGGCAAAGCAACGTTGCGCCCAGGGCAGTGGAGTAACGACGTACCGGCGTTGCGCGAAATATTGCAACGCACAGGCATGTTGGACGGGGGGCCGAAAATTACTCTACCTGGCGATGACACGCCAACTGACGCGGTAGTCAGCCCATCCGCTGTTACTGTTGAAACAGCAGAAACTAAGCCGATGGACAAGCAAACGACGTCTCGTAGTAAACCTGCGCCTGCCGTTCGCGCCGCCTACGATAATGAACTGGTGGAAGCCGTTAAACGTTTTCAGGCATGGCAAGGATTGGGGGCAGATGGTGCTATTGGCCCGGCAACACGTGACTGGTTAAACGTAACGCCCGCCCAGCGTGCTGGCGTGTTGGCTCTCAACATCCAGCGATTGCGCTTGCTGCCAACAGAGCTTTCTACCGGGATCATGGTTAACATTCCGGCCTATTCGCTGGTCTACTATCAGAACGGCAATCAGGTGCTGGATTCGCGAGTCATTGTCGGTCGCCCCGATCGCAAAACGCCGATGATGAGCAGTGCCCTTAACAACGTAGTGGTAAACCCGCCGTGGAACGTACCTCCAACTCTGGCACGCAAAGATATTCTGCCAAAAGTGCGCAACGATCCGGGATATCTCGAAAGCCATGGCTATACGGTGATGCGTGGCTGGAACAGCAGAGAAGCGATTGACCCATGGCAGGTTGACTGGTCTACAATCACGGCCTCGAATTTACCGTTCCGCTTCCAGCAGGCTCCAGGCCCACGGAACTCGCTGGGGCGCTATAAATTCAATATGCCGAGTTCAGAGGCCATTTATTTGCATGACACGCCGACCCACAATCTGTTCAAGCGTGATACACGCGCATTGAGCTCAGGCTGTGTACGAGTGAATAAAGCTTCCGATCTGGCGAATATGCTGTTGCAGGATGCAGGCTGGAATGACAAACGTATTTCTGATGCGCTGAAGCAGGGTGATACACGTTACGTCAATATTCGGCAGTCGATTCCGGTGAATCTCTACTACCTGACGGCCTTTGTTGGTGCAGATGGTCGTACCCAGTATCGTACAGATATTTACAATTATGATCTGCCTGCGCGATCCAGCTCGCAAATCGTATCGAAAGCGGAACAATTAATCAGGTAAATGAAGTAGTTCGGGGAAATCAGTTGTCGTAATAATTAGCATGATTGGGGGCGATTCTCTGCAGCCCCCGTCACTGCTGGGGTTGAGTCATCTTGACGTCTGCTTTACGGGCGGTTAAGGTGCCTCTTGTGCGCCAGAAGTGCATATAAACGATAACATTGACCTGTAGACTTGATTATCATGGACAAATTCGACGCTAATCGCCGCAAATTGCTGGCGCTTGGTGGCGTTGCACTCGGTGCCGCCATCCTGCCGACCCCTGCGTTTGCAACACTCTCTACCCCACGCCCGCGCATTTTGACACTCAATAATCTTCATACCGGAGAGTCAATCAAAGCGGAGTTTTTCGATGGCAGAGGCTATATTCAGGAAGAATTGGCAAAACTTAACCATTTTTTCCGCGATTACCGCGCGAACAAAATAAAGTCCATCGACCCAGGATTATTCGACCAGTTGTATCGCCTGCAAGGGTTGTTAGGCACGCGCAAACCGGTGCAACTCATTTCCGGTTATCGTTCCATTGATACCAACAATGAACTACGCGCCCGCAGCCGTGGAGTAGCGAAGAAAAGCTATCACACTAAAGGCCAGGCGATGGATTTCCATATTGAAGGTATCGCGTTAAGCAATATTCGCAAAGCCGCGTTATCTATGCGCGCAGGTGGTGTAGGATATTACCCACGTAGTAACTTTGTGCATATTGATACCGGGCCAGCACGGCACTGGTAGCAATCGCTTAACGAAACAGGGGCAGTATGAACTATCGTATTATTCCGGTCACCGCATTCTCCCAGAACTGTTCATTAATCTGGTGTGAACAAACCCGTCTGGCCGCACTGGTCGATCCTGGCGGCGATGCGGAAAAAATCAAACAGGAAGTTGATGACAGCGGCCTGACACTGATGCAGATCCTGCTGACGCATGGTCATCTGGACCACGTTGGCGCAGCGGCGGAACTGGCGCAACATTACGGCGTGCCGGTTTTTGGCCCGGAAAAAGAAGATGAGTTCTGGCTGCAAGGCTTGCCTGCGCAAAGTCGTATGTTTGGTCTGGAAGAGTGCCAGCCGCTGACGCCAGATCGTTGGCTGAACGAAGGCGATACCATCAGCATAGGAAATGTGACTTTACAGGTGTTACATTGCCCTGGGCATACGCCGGGTCATGTCGTGTTTTTTGATGATCGGGCAAAGCTGCTGATTTCTGGCGATGTTATTTTCAAAGGCGGAGTAGGGCGCAGTGACTTCCCGCGTGGCGATCATAATCAACTGATTTCTTCAATCAAAGATAAATTGCTGCCACTGGGGGATGACGTGACATTTATTCCGGGTCACGGACCATTATCCACACTTGGTTATGAACGCCTGCATAATCCCTTCCTGCAAGACGAAATGCCCGTCTGGTAAGGCACATAAAAAAGCCCGCTTTTAATGCGGGCCTGGATTTCTGGCAAAGTGCGCTTTGTTTATGCCGGATGCGGCACGAGCGCCTTATCCGGCCTACAAAATCGTGCAAATTCAAAATATTGCAGGGGACGCGTAGGCCTGATAAGCGTAGCGCATCAGGCAATGTTGCGTTTGTCATCAGTCTCAGCCCGCTTTTCAGCGGGCTTCATTGTTTTTAATGCTTACAGCACTGCCACAATCGCTTCGCACAGCGGAGCCATGTTATCTGGTGTCATCCCGGCCACATTTACGCGACCAGAAGCAACCGCATATACGCCAAACTCTTCGCGCAGACGCAGCACTTGTTCTTTTGTCAGGCCACTGAAGGAGAACATGCCGTTCTGTTTGATGATAAAGCTGAAGTCGCGGTTTGCGCCTTTTTCCTGCAGCGTATTGACGAACAACTGACGCATACGCTGAATACGCTGGCGCATATCAGTCAGCTCTTGTTCCCAAATCGCACGTAACGCATCGTTGCTCAGGATGGTGGCAACAACAGAAGCGCCGTGTGCTGGTGGGTTAGAGTAGTTAGCGCGAATCGCCGCTTTCATTTGGCTGAATGCGCGATCAACGGTTTCACTGTCGGCAGCAACCAGAGTACAAGCGCCAACACGCTCGTTGTACAGGCCAAAGTTTTTAGAGTAGGAACTGGCAACAATCAGCTCTTTATGCATAGCCGCGAAAGCGCGCAGTCCTTCAGCATCTTCTTCCAGACCACGGGCAAAACCCTGGTAAGCGAAGTCAAACAGCGGTAACCAGCCTTTCTCAACGGAGAGTTGTGCCAGTGTCTGCCATTGTTCCAGCGTAGGGTCGATACCGGTTGGGTTATGGCAGCAGCCATGGAACAGCACTACGTCGCCAGCCTGAGCTTCATTCAGGCTGTTAATCAGTGCATCGAAGTCAAGAGTGTGATTTTCCGCATCATAATAAGCGTATTCACGAACTTCCAGACCTGCAGAGTTAAAGACGCTCTTATGGTTCGGCCAGCTTGGGTTGCTCACCCACACTCGCTTAACGCTGGTATTTTTTGCCAGGAAATCGGCAGCTACGCGTAGTGCGCCAGTGCCCCCCGGAGTCTGTGCCGTGCGAGCACGTTTGTCATTGATCAGGGCGCTACCTTTACCAAACAGCAGTTCCTGAGTGCAGCGACCAAATTCAGGGATGCCGTCAATGCCGAGGTAATTTTTGGTGGTTTCATTTTCGAGCAGATACTGTTCAGCCTTTTTCACGCTGGTCAGTACCGGGGTTTTGCCCGTCTCATCTTTATAGACACCAATCCCGAGGTTAATTTTGCCGGGACGTTCATCGGCACGAAACAGATCGGCCAGGCCCAGAATCGGGTCGGCAGGAGCGGCGGTAATGTTCTCAAACATGACGAGGTTCCATTATGGTTACAGAAGGGAAGTCCGCTATCAGGGTAACGGGAGATTTACAAAATTCCAACTATTACTGATGAAAACGCAGGCTGTTTTTGCAAGACGTGAGATTGCTCTGGAAGGTATAAAAAAAACAGGACCAAAGTCCTGTTTTTTCGGCATTTAACAAAGAGGTGTGCTATTAGAACTGGTAAACGATACCCACAGCAACGGTGTCGTCTGAACCTACGCCCAGTTTGTTGTCAGAATCGATCTGGTTGATGATGTAGTCAACATAGGTGGACATGTTTTTGTTGAAGTAGTAGGTTGCGCCCACTTCAAAGTAGTTCACCAGATCAACATCACCGATACCTTCTACGTCTTTCGCTTTAGATTTGGTGTAAGCGATGGACGGACGCAGACCGAAATCGAACTGGTATTGCGCAACTAACAGAACGTCTTGCGTTTTGTTGGCGAAGCCGCTGGTGTTTGTAAATTTATTAGTGATCGGCGTAGCGTTACGGGTTTCACCGTAGTTCGCTGCCAGGTAGATGTTGTTCGCGTCGTATTTCAGACCAGTAGCCCACTGTTCAGCTTTTTTACCGTTGCCAAGAGGTTGAGCTTCTTGCAGGTTGGTACGGTCAGCTGCACCATAAGCACCAACGATACCAAAGCCTTCGTATTCGTAGCTGATAGAACCGCCAACACCGTCGCCGTTAGAACGGCGTGCAGTGTCACGCTCGTTTTTACCCAGGTACTGAACAGCGAAGTTCAGGCCATCAACCAGACCAAAGAAGTTGGAGTTACGATAGGTAGCAACGCCGCCAACACGACCAACGAAGAAGTCATCGCTGTATGCAGTATCACCACCAAATTCTGGCAGCATATCGGTGTAACCCAGTGCATCATAAACCACACCGTAGTTACGGCCGTAATCGAAAGAACCAACGTCAGCGTATTTAAGACCCGCGAATGCCAGACGCGTTTTGTTACCAGTTTGAGCGTCAGCGCCTTCAGAGTTGTTACCTTGGAAGTTATATTCCCACTGACCATAACCGGTCAGATCGGAATTGATTTGAGTTTCCCCTTTAAAACCAAGACGGGCATAGGTCATGTCGCCATTGCCACCGTAACTGTTTTCACCGTTACCCTTGGAAAAATAATGCAGACCAACAGCTTTACCGTACAGATCTACTTTGTTGCCATCTTTGTTATAGATTTCTGCAGCGTTTGCAGTACCTGCTACTAACAGAGCAGGGACGATCACTGCCAGAATATTGCGCTTCATCATTATTTATTACCCTCATGGTTTTTTTTATGACACCTGCCACTGCCGTCAATAAGTTCTGTCAATAAAAATTTACGGAACTATTGATGAGAGTTTGGTGTCTTTATGTGCCTGCAGGCATCTTTCCATTCAAACTAACGTTTCGCTACCGTGAAAGTGCTGCAAAGATAAAGATTTAGTTTCAAAAAGAAAAAATATGTAACCAAAAGTAAAAATTAAGGAACTTTGTGAACACCGTCATATTTCCATAGAAACGTGATGATATTTACAGCAATTTTTATCTATTTATATGATTTACTTATATTTAAATTAACTAAGCGGAAATTTTGTTTCTGATGGAAACTTTATCGACCTGGCACAAAATCCTCTTTCAGACATCCAGAATGCCAAAAAATAGTATGAAAATAGTGCTATCAGCTAAGAAAAAACTAATCCGCAATAAGAATGCGGGTTATTTTTTTGTGCGTAAATGTTGCAATGTAATATTCCGTAACAGGATGATCGTTATGGCGGGGTTGCAAATAGATTGCTTGACTTAACAAACAGATAACTTGACAGAAAGGATAAAAAAGAGCCAGCAGGCGCTGGCTCTTTGGGGAAGAAAATCAGAAGCTGGCGTTGCGCGGAGTACGTGGGAACGGAATCACATCACGCACGTTTTGCACGCCAGTTACGTAAGCAATCAGGCGTTCAAAACCAAGACCGAAACCTGAATGCGGAACAGTACCGTAGCGACGCAGATCGCGATACCACCAGTAATCTTCTTTATTCAGGCCCATTTCCAGCATACGCTCGTCCAGAACGTCCAGACGTTCTTCACGCTGGGAGCCACCAATGATCTCACCGATGCCCGGAGCCAGAACGTCCATAGCCGCAACGGTTTTACCGTCTTCGTTGAGGCGCATATAGAACGCTTTAATATCTTTCGGATAGTTTTTAACCACTACCGGTGCTTTAAAGTGTTCTTCCGCCAGATAACGCTCATGCTCAGAAGAGAGATCGACGCCCCAGTAAACCGGGTTTTCAAACTTCCTGCCGCAGTTTTCGAGAATGGTCACTGCGTCGGTGTAATCCACCTGCGCGAAATCGGCCTCAATGAAGCGTTCCAGACGTGAAACGGCATCTTTATCTACGCGTTCAGCGAAGAATTTCATGTCGTCTGCGCGTTCTTCGAGAACCGCTTTGAAGACATATTTCAGCATGGCTTCAGCCAGACCCGCGATATCGTTCAGGTTAGCAAACGCCACTTCCGGCTCCAGCATCCAGAATTCCGCCAGGTGACGGCTGGTGTTGGAGTTTTCAGCACGGAAAGTCGGGCCGAAGGTATAAATTTTGGATAATGCGCAAGCGTAGGTTTCGCCGTTCAACTGGCCAGATACGGTCAGGAAAGACTCTTTACCAAAGAAGTCTTTGTCGAAATCCACTTTGCCCTGATCGTTACGCGGCAGGTTTTCCAGATCCAGCGTAGAAACGCGGAACATTTCGCCTGCACCTTCGGTATCAGATGCGGTAATCAGTGGCGTTGAAACCCAGAAGAATCCCTGCTCGTTAAAGAAGCGATGCAGCGCCTGCGCCAGCGTATGGCGAACGCGCGCGACGGCACCAATCAGGTTTGTGCGCGGACGCAGGTGAGCGACTTCACGCAGATACTCAATGCTGTGGCGTTTTGCCGCCATCGGGTAAGTGTCTGGATCTTCAACCCAACCAGCAACTTCAACTTTGCTGGCCTGAATTTCAAATTGTTGCCCCTGGCCCGGCGACGCCACGACTTTACCCGTCACAATGACCGAGCAGCCGGTGGTCAGACGCAGGACGTCTTCATTGTAATTGGGCAGAGAATTATTGATGACAGCCTGTACAGGATCAAAGCAGGAACCGTCATAAACGGCGAGGAAGGAGATGCCAGCTTTTGAATCTCGGCGGGTACGTACCCATCCGCGTACGGTGACTTCGCTGTCAACGGCTACGCGGCCCTGGAGTACGTCGGCTACAGGCACAACGCTCATAATATTCTCTCTGTTAATAGTCGGAAAAAATAAACACTTGTCCACCCGTAAATGGGGGGATACCTATGTTACCTGGCATCTGCAATCAGACAAGCAGAATTCGCAAATGCAGCGAAAGATTTCGGAATTAAAGGTAAAAAAAGGGAGCCGATTAGCTCCCTGATGATATTAACTGGCTTTTTTAATATGCGGAAGGTCGAACGCTTTGCGCAGCGCCCGAACAAACGCTTTATCATGGCAGATAGTTTTGCCAGGGCTGTCAGAAAGTTTCGCCACCGGTTTACCGTTACACTCTACCAACTTAATCACAATATTCAGGGGTTTTACCTGGGGGATATCGCAGGTCAGGCGAGTCCCAATACCAAAACTTAATTGCACGCGGGAAGAGAAGTGGCGGTATAGCTCAACCGCTTTGCGTAAATCCAGATTGTCAGAGAAAACCAGCGTTTTACTCTGTGGATCAATTCCCAGCTTTTTATAATGTGCAATGGCTTTTTCACCCCATTCAACCGGGTCGCCAGAGTCATGACGCAGGCCCTGATACCGACTGGCGAACTCGACACCGAAATCACGCAGGAAAGCATCCATAGTGATGCAGTCGGTTAATGCAATGCCAAGTTGGTCGGGATATTCTTCCAGCCAGGCAGCAAGTGCAGCTCGCTGGCTGTTGGCTAGGTCCGGGCTGATTTGCTGATGTGCCTGGAACCATTCGTGCGCCTGTGTTCCCATCGGCGTGAGGGAAAGCCGACGCGCCAGATCGTAGTTGCTGGTGCCCACGAACCAGGATTCCTGTTGCAGACGCTTAACGATGGTTTCTTGTACTTCGCGAGAAAAACGGCGACGGGTGCCAAAATCCATCAGATGGAAGCGCGACATATCAAGACCGGTGGTTAACGCCGAGAAGTCGACTAATTTGCTTTCCAGCGTGTCGAGGGCTTGCGCAACGTCGGCCTGCGGTGAGCGATAGCGATGTACCATTTCACTGATAACCGCCAGCAAAGGAACTTCCCAGAGGATGACTTCACGCCACGGACCGCTTAAGCGAATATCCAGCTTGCCATTATCGTTGGACACGGTGACTTGTTCCGGGTTAAAGCGGAATTCGCGTAACCAGTTAAGATAGTCGGCCTTAAAGAAAGGCAGGGCAGAGAGCCACTGATATTCATCATCCTGCAGGCGCAGGTGCTGCATCGCCTGAATCTGTTCACGAATAGCATCGGCATAAATACCCAGCAGATCGTCACCTCGGCAACGAAACTCCGCCGCGACATGCACATCGTAATAGTGATGAAACACGGCTTGCTGCATATGCAACTTATAAGCATCTGTATCCAGCAACGAGTGCAGAACAGGAGAAGCGAATTGTGTCATAGGTGCGCAGTAGCATCCTCGTACAGGAGCGTTTAGTACAATAAACATCTTCAGGAACTGCTGGAGTATACCTTGTTTCGCAATTTATTGAACCCCGATCACACCATATGCCACCTTTCTGGTCGATGGCATTACGCGGTGTATGTTATAAAAATGTAGCAATAAAGGCGTTTGTACCTGAAAAGATGAAGATTCTGCATAGCGCGATTTACGCAACAGGAATAGACTGAACACCAGACTCTATAAAAGATGCTAAAGGTTATTTATGACTCAACAGCCACAAGCCAAATACCGTCACGATTATCGTGCGCCGGATTACCAGATTACTGATATTGACTTGACCTTTGACCTCGACGCGCAAAAGACGGTCGTTACCGCGGTCAGCCAGGCTGTCCGTCATGGTGCATCAGATGCTCCGCTTCGTCTCAACGGCGAAGACCTCAAACTGGTTTCTGTTCATATTAATGATGAGCCGTGGACCGCCTGGAAAGAAGAAGAGGGCGCACTGGTCATCAGTAATTTGCCGGAGCATTTTACGCTTAAGATCGTTAATGAAATAAGCCCGGCGGCGAATACCGCGCTGGAAGGGCTTTATCAGTCAGGCGATGCGCTTTGCACCCAGTGTGAAGCCGAAGGTTTCCGCCATATTACGTATTATCTCGACCGCCCGGACGTGCTGGCGCGTTTTACCACCAAAATTATTGCCGATAAAACCAAATATCCCTTCCTGCTTTCCAACGGTAACCGCGTTGCGCAAGGTGAACTGGAAAACGGACGCCATTGGGTACAGTGGCAGGACCCGTTCCCGAAACCGTGCTACCTGTTTGCGCTGGTGGCAGGCGACTTTGATGTACTGCGCGACACCTTTACCACGCGTTCTGGTCGCGAAGTGGCGCTGGAGCTGTACGTCGATCGCGGCAACCTTGATCGCGCGCCGTGGGCGATGACCTCGCTGAAAAACTCAATGAAATGGGATGAAGAACGCTTCGGCCTGGAGTATGACCTCGACATCTATATGATCGTCGCGGTGGATTTCTTCAATATGGGCGCAATGGAGAATAAGGGTTTGAATATCTTTAACTCCAAATATGTGCTGGCCCGCACCGACACCGCCACTGACAAAGATTACCTCGATATTGAACGCGTTATCGGCCATGAATATTTCCATAACTGGACCGGTAACCGAGTCACCTGCCGCGACTGGTTCCAGCTCAGCCTGAAAGAAGGTTTAACCGTCTTCCGCGATCAGGAATTCAGCTCTGACCTTGGTTCCCGTGCAGTTAACCGCATCAATAATGTGCGCACCATGCGCGGATTGCAGTTTGCGGAAGACGCCAGCCCGATGGCGCACCCGATCCGCCCGGACATGGTCATTGAGATGAACAACTTCTATACCCTGACCGTTTACGAGAAGGGCGCGGAAGTGATCCGTATGATCCACACCCTGCTGGGCGAAGAAAACTTCCAGAAAGGGATGCAACTCTATTTCGAGCGCCATGATGGCAGCGCGGCAACCTGCGACGACTTTGTGCAGGCGATGGAAGATGCGTCGAATGTCGATCTCTCCCATTTCCGCCGTTGGTACAGCCAGTCCGGCACGCCGATTGTGACCGTCAAAGACGACTACAATCCGGAAACCGAGCAGTACACCCTGACCATCAGCCAGCGCACGCCAGCCACGCCGGATCAGGCAGAAAAACAGCCGCTGCATATTCCGTTTGCCATCGAATTGTATGACAACGAAGGCAAAGTGATCTCGTTGCAGAAAGGCGGTCATCCGGTGAATTCCGTGCTGAACGTCACCCAGGCGGAACAGACCTTTGTTTTTGATAATGTCTACTTCCAGCCGGTGCCTGCGCTGCTGTGCGAATTCTCTGCGCCAGTGAAACTGGAATATAAGTGGAGCGATCAGCAACTGACCTTCCTGATGCGTCATGCGCGTAATGATTTCTCCCGCTGGGATGCGGCACAAAGCCTGCTGGCAACCTACATCAAGCTGAACGTTGCCCGACATCAGCAAGGGCAGCCGCTGTCTCTGCCGGTACATGTGGCTGACGCTTTCCGCGCAGTGCTGCTCGATGAGAAGATTGATCCGGCGCTGGCGGCAGAAATCCTGACGCTGCCTTCTGTCAATGAAATGGCTGAACTGTTCGATATCATCGACCCGATTGCTATTGCCGAAGTACGCGAAGCACTCACTCGTACTCTGGCGACTGAACTGGCGGATGAGCTGCTGGCTATTTACAACGCGAATTACCAGAGCGAGTACCGTGTTGAGCATGAAGATATTGCGAAACGCACTCTGCGTAATGCCTGCCTGCGCTTCCTTGCTTTTGGTGAAACGCATCTGGCTGACGTGCTGGTGAGCAAGCAGTTCCACGAAGCGAACAATATGACCGATGCGCTGGCGGCGCTTTCTGCGGCGGTTGCCGCACAGCTGCCATGCCGTGATGCGCTGATGCAGGAATACGACGATAAGTGGCATCAGGACGGTCTGGTGATGGATAAATGGTTTATCCTGCAAGCCACCAGCCCGGCGGCGAATGTGCTGGAGACGGTGCGCGGTCTGTTGCAGCATCGCTCATTTACCATGAGCAACCCGAACCGTATTCGTTCGTTGATTGGCGCGTTTGCGGGCAGCAATCCGGCAGCGTTCCATGCCGAAGATGGGAGCGGTTACCAGTTCCTGGTGGAAATGCTTACCGACCTCAACAGCCGTAACCCGCAGGTGGCTTCACGTCTGATTGAACCGCTGATTCGCCTGAAACGTTATGATGCCAAACGTCAGGAGAAAATGCGCGCGGCGCTGGAACAGTTGAAAGGGCTGGAAAATCTCTCTGGCGATCTGTACGAGAAGATCACCAAAGCACTGGCTTGATAAATAACCGAATGGCGGCAATAGCGCCGCCATTCGGGGAATTTACCCCTGTTTTCTCAGGCGAATTTCAGATTCACCACGCTGCATCACCCTTTGCAACACTTCCGATTCCAGCTCCGCTAATCGCACCGACCCTAATCGACGCGGACGGGGGATATCCACTGTCAAATCCAGACCAATTTTTCCCTCTTCAATTAATAACACCCGGTCAGCCATTGCTACCGCTTCGCTCACATCATGCGTCACCAACAGTACGGTAAAGCCGTGCTCCTGCCAAAGTGACACAATCAAATCCTGCATCTCGAGTCGCGTTAAGGCGTCCAGTGCCCCGAGCGGTTCATCAAGCAACAATAAACCCGGTCGATGAATCAACGCTCTTGCCAGCGCCACTCGCTGTTTCTGCCCGCCTGAAAGTGCGGCAGGCCATTCCCCGGCGCGATTCTCCAGTCCTACCGCAGCCAACGCCCGACGCGCGGCATCGCGCCACTGGCCTTTAAGGCCTAACCCAACGTTATCAATCACCGATTTCCACGGTAGCAGACGCGCATCCTGAAACATCATTCGCGTGTCTTCCTGAATTTCAGCCAGCGGTGTGGTGCCTGCCAACACATCGCCTGCGGTTGGCGTTTCCAGCCCGGCCAGCAGGCGCAGTAGGGTACTTTTGCCACCACCGCCACAAACTGACCTGCCGGAATATGTAAATCCAGTTGGTTCAGGACGATATTTTCCGCGTAATGTTTGCTTACTGCATTGAGCAACAATGGTGTGCCCTGGTTCAGACGAGCAGTATTCATACCGTGGCCTCCTTCAAATGATAAGCCGGGTTCCAGCGCAACCAGAGGCGCTCTAACAGCTGCGCGCTGACGTCAGCAAGTTTGCCGAGCAGGGCGTAAAGAATAATAGCGACTACCACCACGTCCGTTTGCAAAAACTCTCGCGCATTCATCGCCAGATAACCAATGCCGGAATTGGCAGAAATGGTTTCGGCAACAATCAGCGTCAGCCACATCAGGCCCAACGCAAAACGCACGCCGACCATAATTGAGGGCAGGGCACCAGGCAGGATCACATGGATAAACAGCGGTATGCCGGATAACCCATAGCTACGCGCCATCTCCACCAGCCCGCGATCGATATTACGGATGCCATGCCAGGTGTTGATATAAATGGGAAACAGCGTACCGAGCGCCACCAGAAAGATTTTTGCGGATTCATCAATGCCAAACCACAAAATCACCAGCGGGATCAGCGCCAGATGCGGCACGTTGCGCAACATCTGAATTGAGGTATCCAGCAGCCGTTCTCCCCAGCGAGATAGCCCGCTAATCAGTCCCAAAATCAACCCCAGCGATCCGCCAATTGAAAAGCCAATCAGCGCCCGCTAGGAACTGATCGCCAGATGCTGCCACAGTTCGCCGCTGGCGGAGAGCGTCCAGAACGCCGTCACCACCCCTTCCGGTGAGGGCAAAATACGCGTCGACAGCCAGCCAACTGAGGAGGCCAGTTGCCACACCGCCACGATGCCCACCGGTAAAAACCAGGGGGCAACGCGCAATAACCACTTCTTCACTGGCGTTGCCATTATTTCTTCCTTAGCTTTGCGCGACTTTACGGGGGATAAAATCATTCGCCACCGCTTCGCCTTGCGGATTCAGCGGCTGCGGCTGGGGAATTTCCGGAATGGCGACATCCAGATGTGGGAACAGCAACTCGCCGACCCGATACGCTTCTTCCAGATGCGGATAGCCCGAAAGCACAAAGCTGTCGATGCCAAGCGCGGCGTATTCGTTGATTCGCGCAGCGACCGTAGGACCATCGCCCACCAGCGCCGTTCCGGCACCGCCGCGCACTAAGCCAACGCCCGCCCATAAATTGGGGCTGATCTCCAGATTGTCGCGCTTGCCGTTATGTAACGCCGCCATTCGCTGTTGTCCTACGGAATCCGTCCGGGCGAATGCGGCCTGTGCTTTGGCGATAGTTTCATCATCAAGATGCGAGATTAACCGCTCGGCGGCCTGCCACGCTTCGTCGTTAGTTTCACGAACAATCACATGCAGACGAATACCGAAACGAATTTTGCGTCCATGCGCGGCAGCTTTCGCCCGCACTTGTTCGATCTTCTCTTTTACTAGTTCTGGCGGTTCGCCCCAGGTGAGGTAGAGATCAACTTGTTCTGCCGCCAGCTCCTGGGCGACATCTGACGATCCGCCAAAGTAAAGCGGAGGATAAGGCTGTTGAATCGGCGGGAAGAGCAGTTTTGCTCCGCGCACATGAATATGTTTACCGTTGAAATTGACGGTTTCCCCCAGCAATAAGCGCCGCCAGACCTAGGTAAATTCCGCCGAGGCTTCGTAGCGCTCGCTATGATCAAGGAACACGCCGTCGCCTGCCAGCTCTTGTGGATCGCTGCCTGTGACCAGATTAAACAACGCACGACCATTTGAGAGACGGTCAAGCGTGGCGGCCTGGCGAGCGGCAACGGTAGGTGAGGTTACGCTGGGGCGCAGGGCGACAAGAAACTTCAGCCGCGGCGTCACCGGGATCATCGACGCCGCCACCAGCCACGCATCTTCACACGATCGCCCCGTTGGGATCAGCACACCGGTATAGCCCAGACGATCCGCCGCTTGCGCAATTTGTTGCAGATAACCGTGATCAACCGGGCGTGAACCTTCTTCCGTTCCAAGATAGTGCCCGTCACCGTGGGTCGGTAAAAACCAGAACATATTCAGACTCATAATTGTTTTCCTTCCAGTTGAGTGGGCTGCCAGATGCGCTGGCGAATATCGACTTTTTTCGGCACCAGACGATTTTCATAAAACAGATCTGCCGTTTGCTGCTGTAAGGCGGCAACCTCGGCGTTAACCGGTTTGATGGTGGTAGGAGGGCGATGATCTAAGTAAGAGGCAATCACCGGTGCCGGTAAGCCCATCGTTTTTGCCAGTAAAGCGATGCTTTGCTCGCGCTGGCTGCGGGTTAACGCATCGGCCTCACTAAAGGTTGCCAGTACGCCCTGAATAAAAGCGCCGTTTTTTCTGCATAGGGACGAGCTGCCAGATAAAACGATCCAGTTTGATTGAGATCGGTGCCGTCTTTCAGCACCCGCACGCCGCCCTGTAATAATGCAGCAGAGTAGTAGGGATCCCAGATAGCCCAGGCGTCAACGTTACCTTGCTGGAACGCGGCGCGGGCATCAGCGGGCGTCAGGTAAGTGGGTTGGATATCGGTAAACTTAAGTCCGGCCTGACGCAGTGCACGCAGTAAAAGGTTGTGTGAACTGGAACCTTTCTGAAAGGCAACTTTGTGACCTTTAAGATCGGCTACGGTTTTGATCGGGCTGTTTTCTGCCACCAGAATCACTTCGGCTTTGGGCTTCGGTGGCTCGACGCCCACATATACCAAATCAGCCCCGGCAGCCTGGGCAAAGATTGGCGGAATATCCCCGGTACTGCCGAGATCAATACTGCCAACGTTTAAGGCTTCCAACATTTGCGGACCCGCGGGGAACTCCACCCAGGAGATTTTTGATTGCGGATAGCGTTTTTCCAGTAACTGGTGGCTTTTTGCCAGTACCATACCAATACTGCCTTTCTGATAGCCTATACATAACGCTTCAGGCGAGGATTCTGCAGCAACCGCAATCGTAGAGACGCTAAGCAATCCCACCAGCGCCAGTTTAATGATGTTACGCATGGGCATTACCTCGCAGAGACAGAAGGTCAGGAACCTGAACATCGCGGCGGTGCAATGCCTGCCAGAAAGTTTCTAGCGCGGTATCAAGACGGGTTTGCAGATTTGGCGTGAACTGGGGTCTGTGATGGTAATCAATTACTTGTGAGTCATCGGCAAACACGCCGTGCAGGATCTCCTGAGCTTTCAGTGCGCTTAAAACTGGTTTAAGGGCATAATCGACCGCCAGCAGATGGGCCACGGTACCGCCCGTCGCCAGCGGTAGCACCACTTTGCCTTGCAAAGCGCGCTCTGGCAGCAGGTCGAGCAGGGTTTTCAGCGCGCCGGAATAGGCGGCTTTATACACAGGTGTAGCGACTATCAGTCCATCAGCCTGTTGCAGCTGTTCGGTGAAGGTCTTGAGTGCCGGACTATCGAAACGAGCATAAAGCAGATCTTCCGGGGCGAAGTTTTGCAGATTCCAGTGATAGGTGATGCTGCCAACTTACTGATTTAGTGTATGATGGTGTTTTTGAGGTGCTCCAGTGGCTTCTGTTTCTATCAGCTGTCCCTCCTGTTCAGCTACTGACGGGGTGGTGCGTAACGGCAAAAGCACTGCCGGACATCAGCGCTATCTCTGCTCTCACTGCCGTAAAACATGGCAACT
>NZ_MECT01000572.1:0-17108 GCF_001722145.1 Shigella sp. FC1544 | reverse complement strand
AAAGCTGATTCGCGACGTAAGAAAGTGGCAGGCTCATATGACGGACCTCTGTAATGCGGTATCCAACCCGCGAATATCAGCGTGATTCACCGTCGGATTTACTGCTACGTCGCCCTCAGGGAATTAAACCTAAAAAGAAAATCGTCAAAATTAGAGATTCCGGTTTGACACGGAAAGTCATATCAGCGTTAAGCGTATTTTGCGAAGCCTTACGGGTAGCGATTTTCGCCGGATTTGCCTGTAACTCATTGATATATTTCTGAGTCGTTTTCTCCCAGTCCTTCGGTAAACCACCGCTCATCCGTCGGGTAAACTCTTCTGCCAGTTGCGGATGAGCCTTTTTATAGGCGGCAAACTTCTCATTCCAGCTCTGCTGCGCTTTTTCGCCTTTTTCACGGGCATCCCAGGCGTGATAAATCTCTTTAGGGATCTCAAATGGCGGATGGTGCCAGCCCAGTTTTTGCCGTGCCAGCGCCACTTCTTCTTCCCCCAGTGGTGCGCCGTGCGCCTCTTCCTTACCTGCTTTATTCGGCGAACCAAAGCCAATCACCGTACGGCAGATAATCAGCGACGGCTTATCTTTCACGCTTTGCGCTTCAAGGATCGCTTCCTTCACCGCCTGCGGATCGTGACCGTCGATTTCATGGATCACATGCCAGTGATAGGCTTCAAAACGTTTTGCCGTATCGTCGGTAAACCAGCCTTCGGTTTCTCCATCAATCGAAATACCGTTGTGATCGTAAAAACCAATCAGCTTGCCCAGTCCTAGCGTGCCCGCCAGCGAACAGACTTCGTGGGAAATACCTTCCATCAGGCAGCCGTCGCCCATAAACACATAGGTGAAGTGATCGACAATTTCATGATCCGGCTGATTAAACTGCGCCGCCAGTGTACGCTCTGCTATCGCCAGTCCGACGGCGTTCGCCAAACCTTGTCCAAGTGGACCGGTGGTGGTTTCAACACCGGGCGTATAACCAATCTCCGGGTGGCCTGGGGTTTTCGAATGCAACTGACGGAAGTTCTTCAGCTCTTCCAGCGGCAGGTCGTAACCGGTCAGATGCAGCAAACTGTAGAGCAGCATCGACGCGTGACCGTTGGAAAGAATAAAGCGGTCGCGATCATACCAGGTTGGGTCGGTAGGGTTATGTTTAAGAAAATCGTTCCACAGCACTTCGGCAATATCAGCCATGCCCATCGCGCGCCGGGATGACCAGAGTTGGCTTTTTGTACCGCATCCATACTGAGTGCGCGAATCGCATTGGCAAGGTCTTTTCGGGACATATAACACTCCGTGGCTGGTTTATAGTTTGGCGGCAAGAAGATCTTCCAGTTTGCGTTGATCAACGGCGAACAGACGAATGCCTTCAGACAGTTTTTCTACCGCCATCGCATCCTGATTGTGCTCCCAACGGAACTCCGCTTCGCTCATGGGAGCTGGGCGTGGGAACGTCTGAGAAGGTGGGATTAATTTACGTACCACTGGCGAAACTTTTTCCTGCAGCTCCTTCAGCAAATTCGGTGCGATAGTCAGTCGATCGCAGCCGGTTAAGGCGAGGATTTGTTCGGTGCGACGGAAGCTCGCGCCCATCACAATGGTTTCATAGTGGTGTTGCTTATAGTAGTCGTAGATATTGCGCACCGATTTAACGCCCGGATCTTCTTCCACCACATACGGGTCCATCGGCTTGCGTGCCTGATACCAGTCATAAATACGCCCGACAAACGGCGAAATCAGAAAAACGCCTGCTTCCGCACAGGCCCGCGCCTGGGCAAAAGAAAACAGCAGCGTCAGGTTGCAGTTAATACCTTCTTTTTCCAGCTCTTCTGCCGCGCTAATTCCTTCCCAGGTCGAAGCCAGTTTGATCAGAATGCGTGATTTCTCAACGCCTTGTTGCTGATACAAGTCCACCAGATGGCGCGCCTTCTCAATACTCTTTTCTTTATCAAAAGAGAGGCGTGCATCAACTTCTGTTGACACGCGACCGGGTACGATTTTGAGAATTTCAGCACCGAAATTAACCGCCAGTTTGTCACACGCTGCGACCACCTGTTGTTCCTGGGTCTTGCCATTTTTTTTACCCCAGGCGATAGCATCGTCTATTAAATGCTCATATTGTGATAATCCGGCAGCCTTGAGCAACAGCGAAGGATTGGTGGTGGCATCCTGGGGATGATAATGGCGAATGGACTCAATATCGCCGCTGTCTGCCACGACAGTGGTGAACTGTTTGATGCCGTCTAACTCGTTCATAGGAAATACTCCTTGAAAAGTAAAGTGTTAGATGAGTGCGTTAATTCACACTTCTGAGAAATTTCGCTAAACGCATCAAAAAAGCATAGCAGACAGGCATGGTATTGCTGGATTAAGCAGGTAACATCAGTGTTATAGGATTATTACCAAAACATTATATTAATGGTGAGAGTTTGGACTTGCTCAAAGTCTGTAGACTCCGGCGGGGTAATAATGTGCGCCACGTTGTGGGCAGGGGCTGTTGCCCACACACTTTATTTGTGAACGTTACGTGAAAGGAACAACCAAATGGATGACCAGTTAAAACAAAGTGCACTTGATTTCCATGAATTTCCAGTTCCAGGGAAAATCCAGGTTTCTCCAACCAAGCCTCTGGCAACGCAGCGCGATCTGGCGCTGGCCTACTCACCAGGCGTTGCCGCACCTTGTCTTGAAATCGAAAAAGACCCGTTAAAAGCCTACAAATATACCGCGCGCGGTAACCTGGTGGCGGTGATCTCTAACGGTACGGCGGTGCTGGGGTTAGGCAACATTGGCGCGCTGGCTGGCAAACCGGTGATGGAAGGCAAGGGCGTTCTGTTTAAGAAATTCGCCGGGATTGATGTATTTGACATTGAAGTTGATGAACTCGACCCGGACAAATTTATTGAAGTTGTCGCTGCGCTCGAACCGACCTTCGGCGGAATCAACCTCGAAGACATTAAAGCGCCAGAATGTTTCTATATTGAACAGAAACTGCGCGAGCGGATGAATATTCCGGTATTCCACGACGATCAGCACGGCACGGCAATCATCAGCACTGCCGCCATCCTCAACGGCTTGCGCGTGGTGGAGAAAAACATCTCCGACGTGCGGATGGTGGTTTCCGGCGCGGGTGCCGCAGCAATCGCCTGTATGAACCTGCTGGTAGCGCTGGGTCTGCAAAAACATAACATCGTGGTTTGCGATTCAAAAGGCGTTATCTATCAGGGCCGTGAGCCAAACATGGCGGAAACCAAAGCCGCATATGCGGTGGTGGATGACGGCAAACGTACCCTCGATGATGTGATTGAAGGCGCGGATATTTTCCTCGGATGTTCCGGCCCGAAAGTGCTGACCCAGGAAATGGTGAAGAAAATGGCTCGTGCGCCAATGATCCTGGCGCTGGCGAACCCGGAACCGGAAATTCTGCCGCCGCTGGCGAAAGAAGTGCGTCCGGATGCCATCATTTGCACCGGTCGTTCTGACTATCCGAACCAGGTGAACAACGTCCTGTGCTTCCCGTTCATCTTCCGTGGCGCGCTGGACGTTGGCGCAACCGCCATCAACGAAGAGATGAAACTGGCGGCGGTACGTGCGATTGCAGAACTCGCCCATGCGGAACAGAGCGAAGTGGTGGCTTCAGCGTATGGCGATCAGGATCTGAGCTTTGGTCCGGAATACATCATTCCAAAACCGTTTGATCCGCGCTTGATCGTTAAGATCGCTCCTGCGGTCGCTAAAGCCGCGATGGAGTCGGGCGTGGCGACGCGTCCGATTGCTGATTTCGACGTCTACATCGACAAGCTGACTGAGTTCGTTTACAAAACCAACCTGTTTATGAAGCCGATTTTCTCCCAGGCTCGCAAAGCGCCGAAGCGCGTTGTTCTGCCAGAAGGGGAAGAGGCGCGCGTTCTGCATGCCACTCAGGAACTGGTAACGCTGGGACTGGCGAAACCGATCCTTATCGGTCGTCCGAACGTGATCGAAATGCGCATTCAGAAACTGGGCTTGCAGATCAAAGCGGGCGTTGATTTTGAGATCGTCAATAACGAATCCGATCCGCGCTTTAAAGAGTACTGGACCGAATACTTCCAGATCATGAAGCGTCGCGGTGTCACTCAGGAACAGGCGCAGCGGGCGCTGATCAGTAACCCGACAGTGATCGGCGCGATCATGGTTCAGCGTGGGGAAGCCGATGCAATGATCTGCGGTACGGTGGGCGATTATCATGAACATTTTAGCGTGGTGAAAAATGTCTTTGGTTATCGCGATGGCGTTCACACCGCAGGTGCAATGAACGCGCTGCTGCTGCCGAGTGGTAACACCTTTATTGCCGATACCTACGTCAATGACGAACCAGACGCAGAAGAGCTGGCGGAGATCACCTTGATGGCGGCAGAAACTGTCCGTCGTTTTGGTATTGAGCCGCGCGTTGCTCTGTTGTCGCACTCCAACTTTGGTTCTTCTGACTGCCCGTCGTCGAGCAAAATGCGTCAGGCGCTGGAACTGGTCAGGGATCGTGCGCCAGATCTGATGATTGATGGTGAAATGCACGGCGATGCAGCGCTGGTGGAAGCGATTCGCAACGACCGTATGCCGGACAGCCCTTTGAAAGGTTCTGCCAATATTCTGGTGATGCCGAACATGGAAGCTGCCCGCATTAGTTACAACTTACTGCGCGTTTCCAGCTCGGAAGGTGTGACTGTCGGTCCGGTGCTGATGGGCGTGGCGAAACCGGTTCACGTGTTAACGCCGATCGCATCGGTGCGTCGTATCGTCAACATGGTGGCGCTGGCCGTGGTTGAAGCGTAAACCCAACCGCTGTAATTCTTTTTTAACTCTCACGCTTACCCTGAATATTCAGGGTAAGCGGTTTGGCTGCAATATATTAGTAAAGCTTATTACTGAGTTTGCGAATAATAAAAAAAGCAGTCTATATAATATCTCGATATTATTTTATTTATATTCATGCGTTGCATATGAAAGTTTATGCACCACAGCGAATATCTCTCCATTCTTAGTGATCTACCTCACCTTTTAAACGCGCTTGCCGAATTTTGTTAATTTACTCTGACGAAAAATTGTCACGATACACGAAAGTTTTTCACAGGCGGCGACTCATGGATAAAGAACGCATCATTCAGGAATTTGTGCCCGGCAAACAGGTCACACTGGCGCATCTCATCGCGCATCCCGGTGAGGAACTGGCGAAGAAAATCGGCGTTCCGGATGCGGGCGCAATTGGCATTATGACGCTAACTCCCGGCGAAACGGCGATGATCGCCGGTGATTTAGCGCTGAAAGCCGCTGATGTGCATATCGGTTTTCTCGACCGCTTCAGCGGTGCATTGGTGATTTATGGCTCGGTGGGCGCAGTAGAAGAAGCGTTATCACAAACCGTCAGCGGTTTAGGTCGCTTATTAAATTATACGCTTTGTGAAATGACCAAAAGTTAATACGAGGCATTCATGAAACGAATTGCGTTTGTGGGTAGCGTCGGGGCAGGAAAAACAACGTTATTTAATGCGTTGCAGGGGAATTATACCCTCGCCAGAAAAACACAGGCCGTGGAATTTAATGATAAGGGCGATATTGATACGCCGGGTGAATATTTTAGCCATCCCCGCTGGTATCACGCCTTAATTACCACGCTACAGGATGTAGACATGCTGATCTATGTCCATGGCGCAAATGACCCGGAAAGTCGGTTGCCTGCCGGGTTGCTGGATATTGGCGTCAGCAAACGGCAAATCGCCGTCATCAGTAAAACGGACATGCCAGATGCTGACGTCGCCGCAACGCGAAAGTTATTGCTTGAGACGGGTTTCGAAGAGCCGATTTTCGAGCTAAACAGCCACGACCCGCAAAGCGTGCAGCAACTGGTGGATTATCTGGCATCTCTCACCAAACAGGAGGAAGCAGGTGAAAAAACTCATCACAGCGAATGATATTCGTGAAGCACACGCGCGCGGCGAACAGGCAATGTCCGTGGTTCTGCGCGCCAGCATTATTACCCCGGAAGCCCGTGAAGTGGCGGATCTACTGGGTTTTACCATCACCGAATGTGATGAATCGATCCCGGTAACGGCGTCCGTGCCCGCCAGCGTGCCAGCCGACAAAACCGAAAGCCAGCGCATCCGCGAAACCATCATTGCCCAGCTGCCGGAAGGCCAGTTTACCGAAAGCCTGGTCGCACAGCTGATGGAAAAAGTGATGAAGGAAAAACAGTCGCTGGAGCAGGGCGCAATGCAGCCGAGCTTCAAATCGGTGACCGGCAAAGGCGGCATCAAAGTGATTGATGGCAGCAGCGTCAAGTTTGGTCGTTTCGACGGCGCAGAGCCGCATTGCGTGGGCTTGACTGATCTTGTGACCGGAGACGACGGCAGCAGCATGGCCGCCGGTTTTATGCAGTGGGAGAACGCATTCTTCCCGTGGACCCTGAACTACGACGAAATCGACATGGTGCTGGAAGGGGAGCTGCATGTTCGCCACGAAGGCCAAACCATGATCGCCAAAGCAGGCGACGTGATGTTTATCCCGAAAGGCTCCAGCATCGAATTTGGTATGACATCCAGCGTGAAATTCCTGTATGTCGCCTGGCCGGCTAACTGGCAATCCCTATGAAAGATTTCATCACCGAAGCATGGCTAAGAGCGAACCATACGCTCAGCGAAGGCGCAGAGATCCATCTCCCTGCGGACAGTCGCCTGACGCCCTCTGCCCGGGAGTTGCTGGAAAGCCGCCATCTGCGCATCAAGTTTATTGACGAGCAGGGCCGCCTGTTTGTTGACGATGAACAGCAGCAGCCGCAGCCCGTTCATGGGCTGACCAGTAGCGATGAACATCCGCAGGCGTGCTGCGAACTGTGCCGCCAGCCGGTGGCAAAAAAGCCGGATACGCTGACTCACCTGTCGGCGGAAAAAATGGTCGCCAAAAGCGATCCGCGTCTGGGTTTTCGCGCGGTTCTCGACAGCACCATTGCGCTGGCAGTGTGGCTGCAAATTGAACTGGCGGAACCGTGGCAGCCGTGGCTGGCGGATATCCGTTCGCGTCTTGGCAACATTATGTGCGCCGATGCGCTGGGGGAACCGCTGGGCTGCCAGGCGATTGTCGGGCTTTCTGACGAAGATCTGCATCGGCTTTCTCATCAGCCGCTGCGCTATCTCGACCACGATCATCTGGTGCCGGAAGCCAGCCACGGGCGCGATGCTGCGTTGCTCAATCTGCTACGCACCAAAGTGCGGGAAACCGAAACCGTAGCGGCGCAGGTCTTTATCACCCGCAGCTTTGAAGTATTACGCCCGGACATTTTGCAGGCGCTGAACCGCCTTTCCAGCACGGTCTACGTGATGATGATCCTGAGCGTAACGAAGCAGCCGCTAACGGTGAAGCAGATCCAACAACGACTGGGGGAACGCAATGATTATTGAACGTTGTCGTGAACTGGCGTTGCGAGCGCCCGCCAGAGTGGTTTTTCCGGATGCGTTAGACCAACGTGTGCTGAAAGCCGCGCAATATTTACATCAACAAGGTCTGGCAACGCCCATTCTGGTCGCCAATCCGTTTGAACTTCGTCAGTTTGCGCTCAGTCACGGCGTGGCGATGGACGGGCTACAGGTGATTGATCCGCATGGCAACCTCGCAATGCGGGAAGAATTTGCTCATCGCTGGCTGGCCCGCGCGGGCGAAAAAACGCCGCCGGATGCGCTGGAAAAACTTACCGACCCTCTGATGTTCGCCGCAGCAATGGTCAGCGCCGGTAAAGCGGATGTCTGTATCGCGGGCAACCTCTCTTCCACGGCAAATGTGCTGCGTGCCGGATTACGCATTATCGGCTTGCAGCCAGGCTGTAAAACGCTCTCTTTCATTTTCCTGATGTTGCCACAGTACAGCGGCCCGGCGTTGGGCTTTGCCGATTGCAGCGTGGTGCCACAGCCGACGGCGGCGCAGCTGGCGGATATCGCGCTTGCCAGTGCCGAAACCTGGCGCGCCATCACCGGAGAAGAGCCGCGCGTGGCGATGCTGTCGTTTTCCAGCAATGGTAGCGCCCGTCACCCCTGTGTTGCTAACGTCCAGCAGGCGACAGAAATCGTCCGTGAGCGCGCACCAAAGCTGGTGGTGGATGGCGAGTTACAGTTTGACGCCGCCTTCGTGCCGGAAGTGGCGGCGCAAAAAGCGCCTGCCAGCCCGCTACAGGGCAAGGCCAATGTGATGGTTTTTCCGTCGCTGGAAGCCGGAAATATTGGTTACAACATCGCACAACGACTCGGCGGATATCGTGCCGTCGGGCCACTGATACAAGGACTTGCCGTGCCGATGCACGATCTCTCTCGTGGTTGTAGCGTGCAGGAAATTATCGAGCTGGCGCTGGTGGCAGCTGTGCCGCGTCAGACAGAAGTGAACCGCGAAAGCAGTTTACAAACACTGGTTGAATGAACGGTCCCGTTCTGGACCCTGATAAAGAGGAAAGCACAATGGAAGCATTAGGAATGATCGAAACCCGGGGCCTGGTTGCACTGATTGAGGCTTCTGACGCGATGGTGAAAGCTGCGCGCGTCAAGCTGGTTGGTGTTAAGCAGATTGGCGGCGGCCTGTGTACTGCCATGGTTCGTGGTGATGTTGCAGCCTGTAAAGCCGCGACCGATGCAGGTGCCGCAGCGGCACAGCGTATCGGCGAGCTGGTATCTGTACACGTTATCCCGCGTCCGCACGGCGACCTGGAAGAAGTCTTCCCGATCGGCCTGAAAGGCGATAGCAGCAACCTGTAATCACCCTGTGTGACGTCGATTCGGGCGTCACGCTCTCTCCTTTTTCATTTTACCTTCTGCGGAGGGTAGGGGGAGCTTTTACCTGAAATACGCCACGGAGGCGGGTATGAAACTGGCAGTCGTCACTGGACAAATTGTTTGTACCGTACGCCATCACGGACTGGCGCATGACAAATTGCTGATGGTGGAAATGATTGATCCACAAGGTAATCCTGACGGGCAATGCGCCGTCGCCATCGACAATATTGGCGCGGGAACCGGGGAGTGGGTGTTACTGGTGAGTGGCAGTTCCGCCCGCCAGGCGCATAAAAGCGAAACGTCACCGGTCGATCTGTGCGTGATTGGCATTGTCGATGAGGTGGTGTCTGGCGGTCAGGTAATTTTCCACAAATAAGGCAGAACATCATGAATCAACAGGATATTGAACAGGTGGTGAAAGCGGTACTGCTGAAAATGCAAAGCAGTGACACGCCGCCCGCCGCCGTTCATGAGATGGGCGTTTTCGCGTCCCTGGATGACGCCGTTGCGGCAGCCAAAGTCGCCCAGCAAGGGTTAAAAAGCGTGGCAATGCGCCAGTTAGCCATTGCTGCCATTCGTGAGGCAGGCGAAAAACACGCCAGAGATTTAGCGGAACTTGCCGTCAGTGAAACCGGCATGGGCCGCGTTGAAGATAAATTTGCCAAAAACGTCGCTCAGGCGCGCGGCACGCCAGGCGTTGAGTGTCTCTCTCCGCAGGTGCTGACCGGCGACAACGGCCTGACTTTAATTGAAAACGCGCCCTGGGGCGTGGTGGCTTCGGTAACTCCGTCCACTAACCCGGCGGCAACCGTAATTAATAACGCCATCAGCCTGATTGCCGCGGGCAACAGCGTCATTTTTGCCCCGCATCCGGCGGCGAAAAAAGTCTCCCAGCGGGCGATCACGCTGCTCAACCAGGCGATTGTTGCCGCAGGCGGGCCGGAAAACTTACTGGTTACTGTGGCAAATCCGGATATCGAAACCGCGCAGCGTTTGTTCAAGTTTCCGGGCATCGGCCTTCTGGTGGTGACCGGCGGCGAAGCGGTAGTAGAAGCGGCGCGTAAACACACCAATAAACGTCTGATTGCCGCAGGCGCTGGCAACCCGCCGGTAGTGGTGGATGAAACCGCCGACCTCGCCCGTGCCGCTCAGTCCATCGTCAAAGGCGCTTCTTTCGATAACAACATCATTTGTGCCGACGAAAAGGTACTGATTGTTGTTGATAGCGTAGCCGATGAACTGATGCGTCTGATGGAAGGCCAGCACGCGGTGAAACTGACCGCAGAACAGGCGCAGCAGCTGCAACCGGTGTTGCTGAAAAATATCGACGAGCGCGGAAAAGGCACCGTCAGCCGTGACTGGGTTGGTCGCGATGCGGCGAAAATCGCGGCGGCAATCGGCCTGAACGTGCCGCAAGAAATGCGTTTGCTGTTTGTGGAAACCACTGCAGAACATCCGTTTGCCGTGATCGAACTGATGATGACGGTGCTGCCCGTCGTGCGCGTCGCCAACGTGGCGGATGCCATTGCGCTGGCGGTGAAACTGGAAGGCGGTTGCCACCACACGGCGGCAATGCACTCGCGCAACATCGAAAACATGAACCAGATGGCGAATGCTATTGATACCAGCATTTTCGTTAAGAACGGACCGTGCATTGCCGGGCTGGGGCTGGGCGGGGAAGGCTGGACCACCATGACCATCACCACGCCAACCGGTGAAGGGGTAACCAGCGCGCGTACGTTTGTCCGTCTGCGTCGCTGTGTATTAGTCGATGCGTTTCGCATTGTTTAAGGAGTAACAGATGGCGCACGACGAACAATGGCTCACCCCACGTCTGCAAACGGCGGCAATGCTGTGTAACCAGACGCCCGCCGCGACGGAATCTCCGCTGTGGCTGGGGGTGGATCTGGGCACCTGCGATGTGGTGTCGATGGTTGTCGACCGCGACGGTCAGCCGGTGGCGGTATGCCTCGACTGGGCCGATGTGGTCCGCGACGGCATCGTCTGGGATTTCTTCGGCGCTGTCACCAGCGTTCGTCGCCATCTCGACACGCTCGAGCAGCAATTCGGTCGCCGTTTTAGCCATGCGGCGACTTCATTTCCTCCAGGTACGGACCCGCGTATTTCCATCAACGTGCTGGAGTCTGCTGGACTGGAAGTGAGCCATGTGCTGGATGAGCCAACCGCAGTTGCGGATCTGCTGCAACTGGACAACGTCGGTGTAGTGGATATCGGCGGCGGCACTACCGGCATTGCCATCGTGAAAAAGGGCAAGGTGACGTACTCGGCGGATGAAGCAACCGGCGGACATCACATCTCTCTGACTCTCGCCGGAAATCGCCGTATTTCGCTGGAAGAGGCGGAGCAGTACAAGCGCGGTCACGGTGAAGAGATTTGGCCTACGGTGAAACCGGTGTACGAAAAAATGGCGGACATTGTCGCCCGGCATATTGAAGGGCAGGGCATTACTGATTTATGGCTGGCGGGCGGCTCTTGTATGCAACCGGGCGTGGCGGAACTGTTTCGCAAACAATTCCCGGCGTTACAGGTGCATTTACCGCAGCACAGTTTGTTTATGACCCCGCTGGCGATCGCCAGTAGTGGGCGAGAGAAAGCGGAGGGGCTATATGCAAAATGAATTGCAGACCGCGCTCTTTCAGGCGTTCGATACCCTGAATCTGCAACGGGTAAAAACATTTAGCGTTCCACCGGTGACGCTTTGCGGTCCGGGCTCGGTGAGCAGTTGCGGACAGCAAGCGCAAACGCGTGGGCTGAAACATCTGTTCGTGATGGCAGACAGCTTTTTGCATCAGGCAGGGATGACCGCCGGGCTGACGCGCAGCCTGGCTGTTAAAGGCATCGCCATGACGCTCTGGCCATGTCCGGTGGGCGAACCGTGCATCACCGACGTGTGTGCAGCCGTGGCGCAGTTGCGTGAGTCAGGCTGTGATGGGGGGATCGCATTTGGCGGCGGCTCGGTGCTGGATGCGGCGAAAGCCGTGGCGTTGCTGGTGACGAACCCGGATAGCACGCTGGCAGAGATGTCAGAAACCAGCGTTCTGCAACCGCGCTTGCCGCTGATTGCCATTCCAACGATCGCCGGAACCGGCTCTGAAACCACCAATGTAACGGTGATTATCGACGCGGTGAGCGGGCGCAAGCAGGTGTTAGCCCATGCCTCGCTGATGCCGGATGTGGCGATCCTCGACGCCGCATTGACCGAAGGTGTGCCGTCGCATGTCACGGCGATGACCGGCATTGATGCGTTAACCCATGCCATTGAAGCATACAGCGCCCTGAACGCTACACCGCTTACCGACAGCCTGGCGATTGGCGCTATTGCGATGATTGGCAAATCGCTGCCGAAAGCGGTGGGCTACGGTCACGACCTTGCCGCGCGCGAGAGCATGTTGCTGGCTTCATGTATGGCGGGAATGGCGTTTTCCAGTGCGGGTCTTGGGTTGTGCCACGCGATGGCGCATCAGCTGGGCGCGGCGCTGCATATTCCACACGGTCTGGCGAACGCCATGTTGCTGCCAACGGTGATGGAATTTAACCGGATGGTTTGTCGTGAACGCTTTAGTCAGATTGGTCGGGCACTGCGAACTAAAAAATCCGACGATCGTGACGCTATTAACGCGGTAAGTGAGCTGATTGCGGAAGTTGGGATTGGTAAACGACTGGGCGATGTTGGTGCGACATCTGCGCATTACGGCGCATGGGCGCAGGCCGCGCTGGAAGATATTTGTCTGCGCAGTAACCCGCGTACCGCCAGCCTGGAGCAGATTGTCGGCCTGTACGCAGCGGCGCAATAAATGCCGGATGCGACGCTTGCCGCGTCTTATCGAGCCTACGGGATTGCACATGTAGGGCGGATAAGGCGTTCACGCCGCATCCGCCAGTGGCGCGGTGCAATTGCCGGATGCGACGCTTGCCGCGTCTGATCCGGCCTTCGGGATTGCACATGTAGGGCGGATAAGGCGTTTACGCCGCATCCGCCAATAAATAACAACTAACAGGGAGTAAAGGCGATGGGAATTAACGAAATCATCATGTACATCATGATGTTCTTTATGCTGATAGCTGCCGTAGACAGGATCCTGTCGCAGTTCGGCGGTTCTGCTCGTTTCCTCGGTAAGTTCGGTAAAAGTATCGAAGGATCAGGCGGTCAGTTCGAAGAAGGCTTTATGGCAATGGGCGCTCTGGGTCTGGCGATGGTCGGTATGACCGCGCTGGCACCGGTACTGGCTCACGTACTCGGGCCGGTAATTATCCCGGTTTACGAAATGCTCGGCGCAAACCCGTCAATGTTCGCCGGAACGCTGCTGGCGTGCGATATGGGCGGCTTCTTCCTCGCCAAAGAGCTGGCGGGCGGCGACGTAGCAGCGTGGCTATACTCTGGGTTAATTCTTGGGTCGATGATGGGGCCAACGATTGTGTTTTCCATTCCGGTGGCGCTCGGCATTATCGAACCTTCTGACCGTCGTTATCTGGCGCTCGGCGTGCTGGCGGGCATTGTGACCATTCCGATTGGCTGTATTGCTGGTGGTCTGGTTGCTATGTACTCCGGTGTGCAGATCAACGGTCAGCCGGTGGAATTCACTTTCGCCCTGATCCTGATGAACATGATCCCGGTGATCATTGTTGCGATTCTGGTGGCGCTGGGGCTGAAATTCATCCCGGAAAAAATGATCAACGGCTTCCAGATCTTCGCCAAATTCCTCGTTGCATTGATCACCCTCGGTCTTGCCGCTGCGGTAGTGAAATTCCTGCTTGGCTGGGAACTGATCCCCGGTCTGGATCCTATCTTTATGGCCCCTGGCGATAAACCCGGTGAGGTGATGCGCGCCATTGAAGTTATCGGTTCTATCTCCTGCGTTCTGTTAGGGGCGTATCCGATGGTGCTGCTGCTGACTCGCTGGTTTGAAAAAACGCTGATGAGCGTCGGTAAAGTGCTGAATATGAACAACATCGCGGCAGCCGGCATGGTGGCAACGCTTGCCAACAACATCCCGATGTTCGGCATGATGAAGCAGATGGATACCCGCGGCAAAGTCATCAACTGCGCCTTCGCCGTTTCTGCTGCTTTCGCCCTGGGCGACCACTTAGGGTTCGCCGCTGCCAACATGAATGCCATGATCTTCCCGATGATTGTCGGCAAGTTGATCGGCGGCGTAACGGCGATTGGCGTGGCGATGATGCTGGTGCCAAAAGATGACGCGACCGCAGCTAAAACCGAAGCGGAGGCACAATCGTGAACACTCGCCAGCTACTGAGCGTCGGTATCGATATCGGCACCACCACCACCCAGGTGATTTTCTCCCACCTGGAGCTGGTTAACCGTGCGGCGGTGTCGCAGGTGCCGCGCTACGAATTCATCAAACGCGAAATTAGCTGGCAAAGCCCGGTGTTCTTTACCCCTGTCGATAAACAGGGTGGTTTAGAAGAAGCGGAACTGAAGTCGCTGATTTTAGAGCAATATCAGGCTGCGGGCATTGCGCCGGAAAGCGTTGATTCTGGTGCCATCATCATCACCGGTGAAAGCGCGAAAACCCGCAATGCTCGCCCGGCGGTGATGGCGCTCTCTCAGTCGCTGGGCGATTTTGTCGTCGCCAGCGCCGGGTCGCACCTCGAATCCGTGATCGCCGGTCACGGTGCCGGGGCGCAAACCCTTTCTGAACAACGGCTGTGTCGGGTACTGAATATCGACATCGGCGGTGGCACCGCGAACTACGCCCTGTTCGATGCCGGAAAAATCAGCGGCACTGCCTGCCTCAACGTCGGTGGTCGCCTGCTGGAAACCGACAGCCAGGGGCGCGTGGTTTACGCTCATAAACCGGGGCAGATGATTGTGGATGAGTGCTTCGGTGCAGGCACTGACGTCCGTTCGCTGACCGGCGCGCAGCTGGTGCAGGTTACCCGGCGGATGGCAGAACTGATTGTCGAAGTGATTGACGGAACGCTTTCGCCGCTCGCGCAGGCATTAATGCAAACCGGTTTGTGCCCGCAGGTGTTACGCCCGAAATCATTACGCTTTCTGGCGGCGTGGGCGAATGTTATCGCCACCAGCCCGCCGATCCGTTCTGTTTTGCCGATATTGGCCCGCTGCTGGCAACGGCGCTGCATGACCATCCGCGCCTGCGTGAGATGAATGTGCAGTTTCCGGCGCAAACCGTACGCGCCACGGTGATTGGCGCGGGCGCACATACCCTTTCGCTCTCTGGCAGCACTATCTGGCTGGAGGGCGTACAACTGCCGCTGCGCAATTTGCCGGTGGCGATCCCAATTGATGAAACGGATCTGGTGAGTGCCTGGCAACAGGCGCTGCTTCAGCTGGATCTTGATCCCAAAACTGACGCGTACGTGCTGGCGCTTCCCGCCTCGCTGCCTGTGCGTTACGCCGCGGTACTGACGGTCATCAACGCGCTGGTCGATTTCGTCGCGCGTTTTCCGAATCCGCATCCCCTGCTGGTGGTGGCCGGGCAGGACTTTGGTAAAGCTCTGGGCATGTTGTTGCGCCCACAGCTACAACAACTCCCGTTGGCAGTCATTGACGAAGTGATTGTCCGCGCGGGGGACTATATCGACATTGGTACGCCTCTTTTTGGCGGATCGGTTGTGCCAGTGACGGTGAAATCACTCGCATTTCCTTCCTGAGGGAACGACTTATGAAACTAAAGACCACATTGTTCGGCAATGTATATCAGTTTAAGGATGTAAAAGAGGTGCTGGCTAAAGCCAACGAACTGCGTTCGGGGGATGTGCTGGCAGGCGTTGCAGCGGCAAGTTCACAGGAGCGCGTGGCGGCAAAGCAGGTGTTGTCGGAAATGACCGTAGCGGACATCCGCAATAATCCGGTGATTGCCTATGAAGATGACTGCGTGACGCGGCTGATTCAGGACGATGTTAACGAAACGGCCTACAACCAGATTAAAAACTGGAGCATCAGCGAACTGCGTGAGTATGTGCTGAGCGATGAAACTAGCGTGGACGACATTGCCTTTACCCGCAAAGGGCTGACCTCGGAAGTGGTCGCGGCGGTAGCGAAGATTTGCTCCAACGCGGACCTGATCTACGGCGCGAAGAAAATGCCGGTAATCAAAAAGGCCAATACCACCATCGGTATTCCGGGCACCTTCAGCGCCCGTTTGCAGCCAAATGACACTCGTGACGACGTGCAAAGTATCGCCGCGCAAATCTACGAAGGGCTTTCCTTCGGGGTGGGCGATGCGGTGATCGGCGTCAACCCGGTAACTGACGACGTGGAAAACTTAAGCCGCGTGCTGGATACCATTTATGGCGTGATCGACAAATTCAACATCCCAACTCAGGGCTGCGTACTGGCGCACGTCACCACCCAGATCGAAGCGATTCGTCGCGGCGCGCCTGGCGGACTGATTTTCCAGAGTATCTGTGGCAGCGAAAAAGGGCTGAAAGAGTTTGGCGTGGAACTGGCGATGCTCGACGAAGCGCGCGCAGTGGGTGCAGAGTTCAACCGTATCGCCGGGGAAAACTGCCTCTACTTCGAAACCGGACAAGGCTCTGCGCTATCCGCTGGCGCTAACTTCGGCGCTGACCAGGTGACGATGGAAGCACGTAACTATGGGCTGGCGCGTCATTACGATCCGTTTATCGTCAACACCGTGGTCGGCTTTATTGGGCCGGAGTATCTCTACAACGACCGCCAGATTATCCGTGCTGGCTTAGAAGATCACTTTATGGGCAAGCTGAGCGGCATCTCTATGGGCTGTGACTGCTGCTACACCAACCACGCTGACGCTGACCAGAACCTCAACGAAAACCTGATGATCCTGCTCGCCACCGCAGGCTGCAACTACATCATGGGGATGCCGCTGGGTGATGACATCATGCTCAACTACCAGACCACCGCATTCCACGATACCGCCACTGTGCGTCAGTTACTCAACCTGCGCCCGTCACCAGAGTTTGAACGCTGGCTGGAAAGCATGGGCATTATGGCAAACGGTCGCCTGACCAAACGGGCGGGCGATCCGTCACTGTTCTTCTGATGACGCGGAGATAACACATCATGGATCAAAAACAGATTGAAGAAATTGTACGCAGCGTGATGGCGTCAATGGGACAAACGGGTAATGCTGCCAACTTACTGATTTAGTGTATGATGGTGATTTTAAGGTGCTTGCGTGGCTTCCATTTCCATCAGATGTCCTTCCTGCTCCGCTACTGAAGGCGTGGTGCGTAACGGCAAAAGCACTGCCGGACATCAGCGCTATCTCTGCTCTCATTGCCGTAAAACATGGCAACTACAGTTCACTTACACCGCCTCTCAGCCCGGTACGCACCAGAAA
>NZ_MECT01000571.1:0-50579 GCF_001722145.1 Shigella sp. FC1544 | reverse complement strand
TGAGCGACATAATCTGAATCTGAGACAACATCTGGCAAGGCTGGGACGGAAGTCACTGTCGTTCTCAAAATCGGTGGAGCTGCATGACAAGGTCATCGGGCATTATCTGAACATAAAACACTATCAGTAAGTTGGAGTCATTACCTAATGCGCGATGCGATCGACGCTAATATCCAGCGTGCTGTTAATATCTTTCTGCCACCAGTAAGGCGAGAATATTTCCAGTTCAATAGCACCATTAAATCCGGCGTTTTCAACCAGCCGACGAATTGACGGAATATTGATGACGCCATCTCCCGGCATACCACGGTCATTGACCAGATCAGTGGTCGGCACTAACCAGTCGGAAACATGAAACGCGAGGATGCGTTTTCCGGCACGCAGGATCTGACTGGCGAGATCCGGATCCCACCAGACGTGATAAACATCCACCGCCACGCCGAGGCCAAACTCACCATCGGGATCGAGTTCATCACACCAGTCCAGCGCCTGACGTAACGTGCACAGGCAAGAGCGATCGGCAGCTGTCATCGGGTGCAGTGGCTCCAGCGCAATTGGCACGCCGACATCTTTCGAATGTGGCAGCGACTGGCGAATCCCTTGTTTCACTTGTTCTCGCGCTTCATATAGATCTTTAGTGCCCGTTGGCAGACCGCCAACCACCTGCATATAACAGGCGGCGTTAAGCACCGCTGCGTCGTCCAGCGCCCGGCGGTTATCATCAATCGCCAGTTTGCGTTCCGCCAGTGTCGGCGCGGTGTAGTAAGTGCTACGGCACAAACCGGAAACGCTCATGTTACTGGCGGCAAGCTGGCGGGTGATTTGCTGGAGATCTTCACCCTGCAACTCCCTGCGCCAGGGGGCAATTGCGCCAATACCGCGTGCGGCGCAGGCATCAATAATGGCGGGTAGCGGCGTTTTATAGCCCAGTGTCGCGGTATTGATACTGAATAAATCCGGGCGTTGTAACAGATCTCTCATGATTCAGCCTCAGAAGCGCGGCATACTTAAGCCGCCGTCGATGGCGACCGCCTGACCACAGGTGTAAATCAGTTTACCTTCCGCCATCGCGCGGACGGTGGAAGCAATATCAGCCGGATAACCCCAACGTCCCCACGGCACCAGACCTTTGGCAATCAGTTCGTCGTAATAAGCCGTTGCCGGAATAGTCATATCAGTTTTGATGAGACCAGGGCGCACTTCATAAACGCCAATTTGTTCATTACAAAGGCGAGCAGCAAACAGACGAGCAGCGGCAGAAACGGCGGTTTTGGCAATGGTGTATTCGCCGCGATTCATCGCCAGCATGATGGCGTTGATGGAACTGACGAAAATAATCGAGCGGTGCGGCAGCTCCGCTTCCGGTTTCGGCTGTGCCAGTAAGCGCTTACTGAATGCCTGAGCAAGGAAGAACGGCGCGCGGGTGTTAATGGCAATGTTTTGATCGAAGCTGTCTGGTTCGAGGTCGAGGAGGTCACCGCGTTTTTTCACTGAAATCCCCGCGTTATTGAGCAGACACTCCAGCCGCCCCCACTGGTTTTGCGCCGCGTCGAGCATCTCCTCATGCAGAGATAGATCACCGACATCAGCAGGGAAGCAAATCACTTCCACGCCTTCCGCCAAACATTCTTGTTGTGTGATATGCAGTTTTTCTACGCTGTCGGCATCGGGACGATCGTTAATCAGCAGGTTAAACCCGCCACGAGCAAGCTCCTGCGCACAGCCCTTTCCAATACCGCGAGCGGCTCCGGTAATAACGGCAACAGGACGAGTGGATTTCATACAATAGCTCTCTTTTTTGAATTTTGTTTCCTTGGTGATGATTAGCTTGCGACTGGAGGATAAAAAGATCAACCATCTAGTTGGTTGATATGCGATGACGATCACAGGACATTTGATAACCTGATGAAAGTACAAGTTTTTTCCCTTTTTTCTGAAGCTGAAATCAAATCAGGTTATGATAGTCACCACGAAGAGGTCGTGGGGAAGCGTTATGTATCTTGATACCAGCAACGTACAGAGCCTGAAGGAAAAGCTGCTGTTATGCGCGGTTAATGAATTTGCCGAATATGGTTATGAAGGGGCCAGGGTCGATAATATTGTTAAGGCTGCGGGGTGTAGTAAACAGACGGTTTATCATCACTTTGGTAATAAAGAAAATTTATTTATTGAAGTACTGGAATATACCTGGAACGATATTCGACAAAAAGAAAAGGCCCTTGATTTCTCAGATCTTCCGCCACAAAAAGCTATTGAGAAAATTATTGATTTTACATGGGATTATTATATTGCTAACCCCTGGTTTTTAAAAATTGTGCATAGTGAAAATCAAAGTAAAGGTGTGCATTATGCAAAATCACAGCGTCTCTTAGAAATTAACCATGCGCACTTGCAGTTAATGGAATCCTTATTGGATGAAGGGAAGAAACACAATATTTTTAAGCCAGATATCGACCCATTGCAGGTGAATATTAATATTGCTGCGCTTGGCGGATATTATTTGATCAACCAGCATACGCTTGGCCTGGTTTATCATATCAGTATGGTTTCCCCCCAGGCACTGGAAGCCAGACGTAAGGTCATCAAAGAGACAATCCTTAGCTGGCTTTTGGTTGACCCTTCATCTACCGCGCACGAATAAAACTGCCATCCGGCTGGCGGGTGAACAGGACCTGTTGATTATTCCCCGTATCAATGGTTAAGCCCGTCACCACGCCGCTGGCGTTCTGGCGGATTTTCACCATCTGCCCGTTTTGCAAATTACTCAGCGGCTTACCCGCGCCTTATACCTGCGCCATTGCATAGACATCGGTAGCGGGCAGTCCGTGGTCGTGGAACAGCTGCGCCATCGTTTTACCGGGTTCGACACGGTAAGAGCGCCATTGATTATCAATTCCGCTATCTGGCTGGAATGGTTGCGTTTGGGTAGTTTGCGGCTGCTCTTCTGGCTGGCCTTCCTGTATAGGTTCTGGAGCGACCGGAGCCACCTGATCAGGATCATTTTGTGGTGTGACTAATTGCGCCCGCAGCTGTTCTTCTGTCGGCGGTTGTGATTGCGACTGAATATCTAACTGCGCTTCACGCGTCACCACCGGCGCGTTGGGCGTATCATCAGATGGAAGCAGAAATCCGACCACCAATACAATGGCGGCAATAATGATCCCCCGACGATGCATCGGCGGCAGCGGGTCCATGAAGCGAAAATTGTCCGGCGCGTGCCAGACTTTCTCCAGGGTTGGTTTTAGTTCAAAGCGCCCGGGCATGGTTTCCTCCTGCTCCGCGTCTTGTTCCTCAATCATAGCCTATGAATAAGCTAACGCTATGATGTCCGTGGTAAACCCGCCTTTATTGTATTCATACGGGATATTGCTATTGTTTCTTTTTCCCCGGGATTTGTCATCATTCCTGCGACAAAGTTTTACCCAAAGAAGTGTGGCTGATATGCTGCCCGCTACTTTTATACCCTAAGAAAGGAAATACGATGACCACCCCAACTTTTGACACCATCGAAGCGCAAGCAAGCTACGGCATTGGTTTGCAGGTAGGGCAACAACTGAGTGAATCTGGCCTGGAAGGGCTGCTGCCAGAAGCACTGGTTGCAGGTATTGCCGATGCGCTGGAAGGCAAACATCCGGCTGTTCCGGTTGATGTGGTGCATCGCGCGCTGCGTGAAATCCACGAACGCGCCGATGCCGTTCGTCGTCAGCGTTTCCAGGCGATGGCTGCTGAAGGTGTGAAATACCTGGAAGAAAACGCCAAAAAAGAAGGTGTGAATAGCACCGAATCTGGCCTGCAATTCCGCGTGATCAACCAGGGTGAAGGCGCAATTCCGGCACGTACCGACCGCGTTCGTGTTCATTACACCGGTAAACTGATCGACGGCACCGTGTTTGACAGCTCCGTTGCTCGTGGTGAACCCGCTGAATTCCCGGTTAACGGCGTGATCCCTGGCTGGATTGAAGCACTGACTCTGATGCCGGTAGGTTCTAAATGGGAACTGACTATCCCGCAGGAACTGGCATATGGCGAGCGCGGCGCAGGTGCATCCATCCCTCCGTTCAGCACCCTGGTGTTTGAAGTCGAACTGCTGGAAATCCTCTAAGCAGCGCATTCTGTTCCCCTCGAACCAGAGGGGAGCAGGCATTCAGCAATAAACCCTTCAGTTTGCCAAACGGCGCTATTTTGTGTTGCAAAGACCCCGTAAGCGTGTATTTTTGTGAGCTGTTTCGCGTTATCACCGTGATATGACACTCACTTTAAACATAAAATTAACATTAGTTCTAAATCTTAGTATTCATCCCGCGTATTGTTACCTAATATCGATGAGTCCCGATACAGATTCGTCGTATCATAGACTGACTAAAGGCCGTAGAGCCTGAACAACACAGACAGGTACAGGAAGAAAAAAACATGGTAGATCAGGTAAAAGTCGTTGCCGATGATCAGGCTCCGGCTGAACAGTCGCTACGGCGCAATCTCACAAACCGACATATTCAGCTTATTGCCATTGGCGGTGCCATTGGTACGGGGTTGTTTATGGGGTCTGGCAAAACGATTAGCCTTGCCGGGCCGTCGATCATTTTCGTTTATATGATCATTGGTTTTATGCTCTTTTTCGTGATGCGGGCAATGGGGGAATTGCTGCTTTCGAATCTGGAATACAAATCTTTTAGTGACTTCGCTTCCGATTTACTCGGGCCGTGGGCAGGATATTTCACTGGCTGGACTTACTGGTTCTGCTGGGTTGTAACCGGTATGGCAGACGTGGTGGCGATCACGGCTTATGCTCAGTTCTGGTTCCCCGATCTCTCCGACTGGGTCGCCTCGCTGGCGGTGATAGTGCTGCTGCTGACGCTCAACCTTGCCACCGTGAAAATGTTCGGTGAGATGGAGTTCTGGTTTGCGATGATCAAAATCGTCGCCATCGTGTCGCTGATTGTCGTCGGCCTGGTCATGGTGGCGATGCACTTTCAGTCACCGACTGGTGTGGAAGCGTCATTCGCGCATTTGTGGAATGACGGCGGCTGGTTCCCGAAAGGTTTAAGTGGCTTCTTTGCCGGATTCCAGATAGCGGTTTTCGCTTTCGTGGGGATTGAGCTGGTAGGTACAACAGCTGCGGAAACCAAAGATCCGGAGAAATCACTGCCACGCGCGATTAACTCCATTCCGATCCGTATCATTATGTTCTACGTCTTCGCGCTGATTGTGATTATGTCCGTGACACCGTGGAGTTCGGTAGTCCCGGAGAAAAGCCCGTTCGTTGAGCTGTTTGTGTTGGTAGGTTTGCCTGCGGCTGCCAGCGTGATCAACTTTGTGGTGCTGACCTCTGCGGCGTCTTCCGCTAACAGCGGCGTCTTCTCTACCAGCCGTATGCTGTTTGGTCTGGCGCAGGAAGGTGTGGCACCGAAAGCGTTCGCTAAACTTTCTAAGCGCGCAGTACCAGCGAAAGGGCTGACCTTCTCCTGCATCTGCCTGCTCGGTGGCGTGGTGATGCTGTATGTGAATCCTAGCGTGATTGGTGCGTTCACGATGATTACAACCGTTTCCGCGATTCTGTTTATGTTCGTCTGGACGATTATCCTTTGCTCGTACCTGGTGTACCGCAAACAGCGTCCTCATCTGCATGAGAAGTCGATCTACAAGATGCCGCTCGGCAAGCTGATGTGCTGGGTATGTATGGCGTTCTTTGTGTTCGTGGTCGTGTTGCTGACACTGGAAGATGACACTCGCCAGGCGCTGCTGGTTACCCCGCTGTGGTTTATCGCACTGGGGCTGGGCTGGTTGTTTATTGGTAAGAAGCGGGCTGCTGAACTGCGGAAATAACCGCATTATCATGCTGGATGGCGCAATGCCATCCAGCTTTTAGATCACTCACCCGCCAGCGCGCGTGGGAACAGTACATTGTTTTCCAGACTGATGTGATCCATCAGGTCATCAATCAGTTCATTAATGCCGTTATACATCGCTTTCCAGGTGGTGCAGGCTTCTGGCGGCGGTGTGACGTTATTGGTAGTGTGTTTGATCACTTCCAGCAGTTCGCCCGCTTCATCGTGCTCGCTTTCCATTACGCTGATTGGCCCCATTGCCTGGCTGCCCATGCCTTGTTTGATCATCGGGAAGAGGATCTGCTCTTCTTTCATCATGTGGCTGGAAAGCTCTTCATGCAGCATGGTCAGGTATTTTGTCAGCCCTTTTGGCACGCTCGGTTTGTCGGCGTGAACGCGCTCGACTTTAGTCGCTTGCAGGATCAGCTCCGGCAGTTGCTCGCGGTGACGATCGTGGTAGCGCACGATGATATGGTCAATGATTTCTGCCAGCGGGGCGCTACGCCAGTCTTTCTCAATCGGTTGTTCAGCAAGCTTTGCCAGTTCAGCTTCAATGACCTCAACATCCAGTTCTTTACGTGCCGCCGCGCGCGCCAGCGTCTGCTTACCGCCACAGCAGTAATCCATATCATATTTACGAAACAGAGCTGAAGCGCGAGGAATAGAGAGCGCCAGTTCACCTAAAGGTTGGTCGCGATAAGCCATAGCTGATACCTCATTCTTAATAAGATAAGATGCATTTTAAATACATCTTTAAGGCAAAAGCTATAACCCTTACGTAGCAGAGGCTTATTTAACTCACAGCCAGTATGTCAACTTTCTGAGACAGATTCAGTTAAAGGCTTTTCCGGTTTTGCTCTGACTGCAATGACCACGCCAACCACTAACAGCGCGATACCGCTCAGCGTCATCAGCGGCGGCATTTGCTGGCGTATCAAAAAGGTGTACAGCAAACCTGCCAGTGTTTCGAAAACGATCAGCGGCCCGAGAATCACTGTCGGTAATCGCTGGCTGGCGACGTTCCAGCAGAGTGCGCCAACCCATGAGCAAAGCACGGCTATCGCAACCATCAGACTAATAAACACCAGCGGACGGGGGCCAAAAGGTAGGGAGAAGTCCGGCGTTTGCGTATTCAGCCAGTAACAGGCGACGAGATAGCCGATGAGAGAAACCGGCAGTGTGACCAGCGCCTGCGCCGTCGCCCACATCATCGGATGTTTGTCGGGATTCTCCCGCAGCCAGCGGGCGTTGCGCAGGGCATACCATGCCCAGCAGACCACGGAAACTAACGCTAGCACGATGCCTGAGGTATAACGTGCCCAGTCAAAATCGGGGAGTCCGTGGTTTAACTCAGCAATATTCACACACGCCAGGCCGATGCCAATACAAACCAGTGCCGGGGCGAGTTTTCCCCACGCGAGTTTGCCGTCGCGCTGGCTATAAAGCAGATTGGCAAAAACGGGAATCACCACCGGCAGGGTGCCGATAATCATCGTGGAAACAGGCGCACCAGTACGTTGAATGGCACTGGCAAGGCAGAAGTAATAGATGAGGTTGCCCATCATAGTGAGCATCAAGGCGGTAAGCCAGTCGCGACGCGCCAACTGACGCAGACGCACGCGTCCCAGCCAGGCAATGGGCAGCGCAATTAACCCTAACGCCAGATAACGCCCCATCGACTGCAACATCGCCGGGTATTCCGGTACGATCAACGGCCCGACAAAAATAAGCCCCCACATCAACCCTGCTAACAGGGCGTACAGCACGCCGCTAATCATTACTGGCATCCATTGGTCTGTCAGAAGAAAGTTCAGGAAGCAGACATGATTGCTCCCGGCATCCCGTCATTATTAGAGAGGATGCGGGAGGATGCCACTTTAATTAACTAGTTATTAACATTAAAAAGATGGCTTACGCTTTCGGCTAACGTTGTCGTTGGGCGGCCAATCAATTTGCTAAGCGTTTTGCTGTTATCAAACAGACCACCTTTCGATGCGCCAACGTCAGAATCCGCCAGCATATCCGCCAGTCCGTCGGGCAGTCCGACGCTTTTCAGTGCCGCGGCGAAATCGGCTTCGCTCAGATTTTGATAGGTAACCTGTTTGCCGCTCTGTTTGGTCAGCTCTGCCGCTAACTGTGTCAACGTCCAGGCACTATCGCCCGCCAGTTCGTAAACCTTGCCTTCGTGACCGGCTTCGCTAATCACGCGTGCCGCAGCTGCCGCATAATCTGCCCGCGTTGCTGAGGCGATTTTGCCATCGCCCGCCGCACCGATAAATACGCCGTGTTCCAGTGCTGCCGGGGCGCTGGCGAGGTAGTTTTCGCTGTACCAGCCGTTGCGCAGCAGGGTGTAAACGATGCCAGAATCAGCCAACATTTTCTCCGTCTCAATGTGCTCATCGGCGAGGCCGAGCGGGGAGGTATCTGCATGTAGCAGGCTGGTATAAGCGATAAATCTCACGCCAGCCGCCTTTGCGGCATTAATAACATTACGATGCTGCGGGGCACGTTGACCCACTTCGCTGGAAGAGATCAGCAGTAGTTTTTCCACTCCCTGAAGTGCAGATGTCAGTGCGGCTTCATCGCCGTAGTCAGCCTGACGCACGGTAATGCCTTGTGCTGCCAGAGCCTGGGCTTTTGCCGGATTACGAACGATAGCCACTATTTGGCTGGCAGGAACCGTTTTCATCAAGGATTCAATAATATAGTGACCAAGTTGGCCAGTGGCACCAGTAATAGCGATCATGGGAAGTCTCCATCGTTTTGTCTTGTGTTTAAATACGCTAACACCTAAACTTACTTTTAGTAAGTACGTACAAAAAGGTAAGTATGAAATGAGTCAGGTTAGCCTGTCGCAACAACTGAAAGAGGGTAATCTCTTTGCGGAACAGTGCCCGTCGCGCGAGGTGTTGAAACACGTCACCAGCCGTTGGGGGGTGTTGATTCTGGTGGCGCTACGCGAAGGTACTCATCGCTTTAGCGACCTGCGGCGCAAAATCGGCGGGGTGAGCGAAAAGATGCTTGCGCAGTCGTTACAGGCGTTAGAACAGGATGGTTTTCTTAACCGTATCGCGTATCCGGTGGTGCCACCGCATGTGGAATATAGCCTCACGCCGCTGGGCGAGCAGGTGAGCGAAAAGGTTGCTGCACTGGCGGACTGGATTGAGTTGAATTTGCCCGAGGTGTTGGCGGTGCGGGATGAACGTGCGGCATAACTGCCGGATGCGCTGAGCTTATCTGGTCTACGGTGCATGGCTTGTAGGGCGGATAAGATGCGCCAGCATCGCATCCGCCAATAAATGCCGGATGCGGTTGATAATTTATAGACCGAAAAAGAAGTGTTTTACTTACTCAAATCCACCTGATAAATCGCAAACCCGATATCATCGGTCGCGACTTTATTCATCGGATATTGCCCTTTCTCTTTAATAAAAGCTGCGGCTTTATCTGACGGGGAAGTTTCGAAACGGATATCCAGTTTCTTATCGCCAGCTATCGGTGCTAAACGCCAGTTGTTATCTGCCGCCGGGTGAATTTCTCCCGCACGTTTCGACTCATCAGCAATCCACGCTGCCAGCACCGAGCGGTTCTCATCCGGTGAAGCAAAAGCGATATGGCTGTCGCCCGTACCGGCAAATTTGCCGCCGTAAGCGCGATAGTTATTGGTGGCAACGAGGAACATAGCGTTCGGATCAATCGGCTTGCCATTAAAGGTCAGGTTCTTAATCCGCTCTGCATTGGCATTAATCATCTGGCACTCGCCGTCATAGCGGGCGGGTTGGGTAACATCAATCTGATAATTCACACCATCAATAACATCAAAGTTATAAGTGCGGAAACCATCCCAGTTGATGAGTGACTGTGGTTTCGTGCTGTTAGGATCAATCTGGTTAAACTGTCCGGCGGAGCACTCCAGCCACTCTTTCACCTCTTTACCGCTGGCTTTCACTACAATCAGCGTATTGGGGTAGAGATAAAGATCGGCGGCATTACGGAAGGTCAACTGGCCTTTTTCCACCTCCACATAGCTTGCCGGGTCATTTTTGCGACCACCAACTTTAAACGGTGCGGCAGCTGAAAGCACCGGCAGTTTTGCCAGATCCGGATCGCCCTGAATGTAATGTTCGACATACGCTTTTTGCGCGTTGTTCACGACTTGCACGGTCGGATCGTCCTGCACCAGCGCCAGATAGCTATACATATTGTCGGCAGATTTACCGATTGGCTTGCTGACGAACTGGCGTGTGGCATCGTGATCGGCTTTGAGTGTTTCTACCAGCTTGCTGTCTTCCGCCGCGAGGGATTTTTTATTGGCGATGTCGTAAATCGGCCGTGCTTCCGCTTTCGCCTGCGTCACCTGCCATTTACCGCTGTCATTACTGAGTTGTAAGTCGACCACCCCAAGATGATCGCCCCACATGCCCGGCATTACCGCCGGAACACCATTCAGCGTGCCTTTGGTGATATCAGCCTCTTCGATATCAGCAAAATCTTTACCCGGGAAAACGGCGTGAGCATGGCCAAACATAATGGCGTTAACGCCCGGAATTTCACTGAGGTAATAAACTGAGTTTTCCGCCATTACTTTATACGGATCGGCAGACAGCCCGGAATGCGCCAGAACGACAACGACATCGGCACCTTTCTCGCGCATTTCAGGCACGTATTTGCGCACGGTTTCGGTAATATCATTCACCGTCACTTTTCCGGATAAATTAGCTTTATCCCAGCCCATGATTTGCGGCGGCACGACGCCAATATAGCCAATCTTCAGCGTCTGTTTTTTTCCGTCTTTATCGACCACTTCGGTATCTTTAATTAAATACGGTGTAAACATTGGCTGTTTGGTTCTGGCGTCAATGACGTTGGCATTTACATAAGGGAATTTCGCTCCCGCCAGCGCATTTTTCAGGTAATCCAGACCGTAGTTAAATTCATGATTGCCGAGTGTACCGACCGTATAATCCAGCGTATTCAGCGCCTTATAAACCGGATGAACATCACCTGCTTTTAATCCTTTCGCCGACATGTAATCGGCCAGCGGACTCCCCTGAATCAAATCGCCGTTATCGACCAGTACGCTGTTTTTCACTTCATTGCGGGCATCGTTAATCAGGCTTGCCGTACGTACCAGTCCGAATTTTTCCGTGGCGGTGTCTTTGTAATAATCGAAATCCATCATGTTGCTATGCAGATCAGTGGTTTCCATGATACGCAGATCGACCGTCGCTGCATTCACACTGGCGGCAATCAGCGTAGCCAGGAGCGTTGCGCTAAACTTAATCATCAGGGACATCCTTTTATCATCGGGAATACGAAAGAAAAGGGAGAATAAACGTCTTACTTATAGAACAGTGAAGAATGCCACAATTTTACGCTTTGAAAATGATGACACTATCACAGTTGGCGCATTCATTAACGATAGGGTATAAGTAAAACAATAAGTTAACACCGCTCACAGAGACGAGGTGGAGAAATGTTAGATCAAGTATGCCAGCTTGCACGGAATGCAGGCGATGCCATTATGCAGGTCTACGACGGGACGAAACCGATGGACGTCGTCAGCAAAGCGGACAATTCTCCGGTAACGGCAGCGGATATTGCCGCACACACCGTTATCATGGACGGTTTACGTACGCTGACACCGGATATTCCGGTCCTTTCTGAAGAAGATCCTCCCGGTTGGGAAGTCCGTCAGCACTGGCAGCGTTACTGGCTGGTAGACCCGCTGGATGGTACTAAAGAGTTTATTAAACGCAATGGCGAATTCACCGTTAACATTGCGCTCATTGACCATGGCAAACCGATTTTAGGTGTGGTGTATGCGCCGGTAATGAACGTAATGTACAGCGCGGCAGAAGGCAAGGCCTGGAAAGAAGAGTGCGGTGTGCGCAAGCAGATTCAGGTCCGAGATGCGCGCCCGCCGCTGGTGGTTATCAGCCGTTCCCATGCAGATGCGGAGCTGAAAGAGTATCTGCAACAGCTTGGCGAACATCAGACCACGTCCATCGGCTCTTCGCTGAAATTCTGCCTGGTGGCGGAAGGACAGGCGCAGCTGTACCCGCGCTTCGGACCAACGAATATTTGGGACACCGCCGCTGGACATGCTGTGGCCGCAGCTGCCGGAGCGCACGTTCACGACTGGCAGGGTAAACCGCTGGATTACACTCCGCGCGAGTCGTTCCTGAATCCTAGGTTCAGAGTGTCTATTTACTAAATTCAGATGGCAGAAACAGTGTATTTCCTGATTCTGCCATCCTGATTTCTCCCAACCTAAAAAGTTATAAATAAAAAGAGATTGTATTTAAAGTGCAAAAATTCAATTGCTAATAAGTTACATTTTAATAATGAGCGTTTTTTGATAGTTTACTTCTATAATGAGATATTTAATGGCGACATAAAATAACCAAATAAAATAAGGTAGCCATATGTTACCCAGGATCAGACACAATAATTTTATTGGTGCGGTGGAGTTATTCGTAAAATCATCGCATACAAAAACACATTCAAACAATTTTTTTAATAATATTCAGCATGCATTTAAGAAAAAAGATTGGGTTTCGAATTATGATAGCCTGTTAACTTTGTGGGAGTTTTTTCGTTGCGCAACTCAGATTGATAAAGATAGTTATCAAGTGCTTTCATCAAAAAATGAAACTGTTAAAGCCATGGATAAGTTTCTTATCAGTTTCAGCCTTAAAGATAACGGTGCCGAATATACAATGACATTGCGAGGCAGTGGATTTGAATACGAAGAAATCCCCATAACAATAAATGAGTATAACTCATTCATGGATTTCAAAAACCGTGAATTTCCGTTAGAACAAAACAGAAGATTGTATGCCTGGGATATTCTGCAGAAAAAACAGTCTGACATACCGAAAAGGATTAAAGGTTATATTCACCAGGCGATTGGTGACGTGTCTTTAGGTTATGCCTTATTGGAGGATATAGTAAGCAAATTAAAACGGGGTAAATTTGAACTCCAAATACCAGGAGGTGGAATTAAAGAATGCGATGGATGGTATATTTACGAAAAAATAATTGATGATAAATTTGCCATATTCATAGAATCTTTGGGCTTTGCGCTTAAAATCTATGGAGGGGATGAACGTTTTCGTAATGGTTCCTCTGTTGTTTTGGAGGATGAAGATTACTCTCTTATTTATAATTTTCTGGTTAATGCAGGTTGCCAACAAGTCGAATTAGCCGAACAAGTGGATGCGATAGTAAGTGCGAATCTGGCCGTAGATAGTGATATTACCGAAGAGGAGATTTGCGAGAAATATAAATCAACCATTGAGGCGTTTAAAAAAGAGCAACTAGCGTTACCAGTATGAGTTCGGTGTAAGAGCTCAGAGACCTAATTCCCCTATCCCATAGATAACGATAGGGGAAAATTATTTGAGCAACTTTTGCAGCAGGTCCATCACTTGCTGCACCTCTTCCTGTGTGAGCGCCCCGTCTTTGGCCCATTGCACGCGACCATCCTTATCCAGCACCACTACAGCGGAACTTTCTTCATCCAGCTGCCAGGCACGCGCGCGACGCCATTGCTATCGACAATAAACTGCGACCAGGGATAAAGCTTTTTATTACTCTCCAGACTGCTGCGCACAAACATGCCGGAACCCGGAATTGCGTCGTCGGTGTTAACAATGGTGGTGGTCTGGTAACGATCGTGCGGTAACTTTGCTGATTTAATCGCTTCAATCAGCGTCGCGTTTTTCTCTTTTGCAGAGGTGCGACCAGCAATATGTTGCAGTACTCGCACTTTTCCCACTAACTGCGCGCTGTTCCAGGTTTTGTAGCTAAACTGATCTTTATCAAGCACCAACTCGCCCCGATCGGTAATGCCAATCGGCGGCACTCGCTGACCGGTTTCGAACTGATGTGCGGAAGCCATCATCGGCAACAGCAGGCAGGTGAGTGCCAGAATCTTGCGTAGGGTCATGGTGTTTCCTTCTTATGATATGCAGGTGATCCGACCACTTGGATCTGAGTTTTAATCATATGTGCTATTTATCGAATTTCCCGCAAGTGTGATGCCAGTTTGCGGTCAAGCGCACAAATCATATGAAAAATGAATGCTTATACTGAAGACCGCGCTTCGGTAAAAAGATAATTCTGAATAATTGTAACCTTTAGGTAAAAAAAGTTATACGCGGTGGAAACATTGCCCGGATAGTCTATAGTCACTAAGCATTAAAATTTGCGTCTCATAATAGTTGGGCCGATTGTGGAACCGCACAGGCGTAATACTCAGCAGGAGATAACAATGAAAATTTTCCAACGGTACAATCCACTTCAGGTGGCGAAGTACGTAAAGATCCTGTTCCGTGGACGGTTATACATCAAGGACGTTGGCGCTTTTGAATTTGATAAGGGTAAGATTCTTATCCCAAAAGTGAAGGATAAGCTGCATTTGTCAGTGATGTCCGAAGTTAACCGTCAGGTTATGCGTCTGCAAACAGAGATGGCTTAACCAAAGTGCTATGCAGTAATAAGACGCTCCTGATTCAGGAGCCGTTGATGTTTCTGGGGGTTACGCGACGCTTTCTTCTTTATCTTTAGCGTCAGGCAGTTTTGGCGAAAGGGCGGTGGCCTTGCTGTCGATCCGGGTCACCAGCAGCTGGTCGATGCGGTAGTTATCGATATCCACCACTTCAAATTTGTAGCCGGCGAATTTCACCGAATCGGTGCGTTTCGGGATCTTACGCAGCATAAACATCATAAAGCCGCCGATGGTTTCGTAGTTGCCCGACTGCGGGAACTCGTCAATATCCAGCACGCGCATGACGTCGTCAATTGGGGTGCCGCCGTCAATCAGCCATGAGTTCTCATCACGGGCGACAATCTGCTCTTCCAGCCCCTGACCGACCAGATCGCCCATCAGCGTGGTCATCACGTCGTTGAGGGTGATGATCCCCACCACCAGCGCGTACTCGTTCATGATCACCGCGAAGTCTTCACCTGCGGTTTTAAAACTTTCCAACGCCTCTGAAAGGGTTAACGTATCCGGCACAATCAGCGTGTTGCGAATTTGTACGCCGCTGTTCAGTGCCAGGCTTTGGTTAGCCAGCACGCGGTTCAGCAGGTCTTTAGAATCGACATAACCGATGATGTGGTCAATATCTTCATTACAGACGAGGAATTTAGAGTGCGGATGTTCCGCCACCTTATTCTTCAGGCTTTGCTCATCTTCGTGGAGATCAAACCAAATCACGTTTTCACGCGGTGTCATTGAAGACGGAACGGTACGGGATTCCAGCTCAAAGACGTTTTCAATCAGCTCGTGTTCCTGTTTACGTAACACGCCCGCCAGCGCACCGGCTTCCACTACCGCGTAGATGTCATCAGAAGTGATGTCATCTTTACGTACCATTGGCAGTTTGAAAATACGGAAGATCATGTTCGCCAGGCCGTTGAAGAACCACACCAGCGGGGTGCAAACGTACAGGCAGAAGCGCATCGGGTTGATGATACGCAAAGCCACCGCTTCTGGCGCAATCATACCGATGCGTTTCGGGGTTAAATCCGCAAACAGGATAAACATGCCAGTCACTAACGAGAAAGAGAGAATAAAGCTCAGTTGCTCAGAGAGCTCTGCCGACATATAGCGGGAGAACAGGCTGTGAAAAGCTGGAGAAAATGCCGCATCACCGACGATACCGCCGAGAATCGCCACTGCGTTCAGACCGATTTGGACCACGGTAAAGAACATGCCGGGATTTTCCTGCATATTCAGAACGCGTTGGGCATTTATATTGCCTTCATCAGCCAGCAGTTTAAGTTTGATTTTGCGTGAGGCGGCAAGCGAGATCTCGGACATCGAGAAGAACGCACTTACAGCGATCAAGCAGAGTATGACTAAAATACTGTTTAACATATCTTATCCGACCTTTCAGGCCAGATCCTCGGAAGGGAAAGTTGATTAATTTGTGTGAAATACACATTGAAAGCCGATTCGAAGAAAGTGAACCGGCATTTTCAGTGGCTAGTATAGCGTAAGGTACTGTAAAGTCGCCAGAGGGTTAAAATTCAGACTGCTGATAAATGCAATACTGCCTGATGCGCTATGCCGATCAGGCCTACGCAGTCCTTGCAATATATTGAATTTGGACGATTTTGTAGGCCTGGTAAGTCGTTTAAGCCGCATCAGACATAGACAAAGAGCACTTTATCAACAAACTACATTTGTACCCGTAACGCTATGCTTCCGGCGGCAGACAGACGCCAATTCCGCCAATTCCACAGTAACCATATGGGTTTTTATGCAGATATTGCTGGTGGTCATCTTCGGCATAATAAAACGGTGTGGCGTTAGCGATTTCCGTGGTGATGTGACGATCGTCATCGGCGGCAAGCATCGCCGCCTGAAAACGTTCCAGACTGGCGCGAGCTGCGGCATCCTGTTCTGGGGTCAGCGGATAAATCGCTGAACGATACTGCGTGCCGTGGTCATTGCCCTGACGCATTCCCTGGGCGGGATCGTGATTCTCCCAAAATACCTGTAGCAACTGCTCATAGCTGATGACGGAAGGATCGTAAACAATGCGTACCGCTTCGGCATGACCCGTATCACCGGAGCACACTTCCCGATAAGTCGGATTTGGCGTATAGCCGCCGGTATAGCCTGCGGCGGTGCTGTAAACGCCGGGTAACTGCCAGAACAGACGCTCCACACCCCAGAAACAACCCATCGCAAAAATGGCAATCTCCATTCCGTCAGGTACATTGGTCATTAAGTGACCGTTGACCGCATGCAGCGTGGCTACGGGCATCGGGGTGTTACGTCCAGGCAGGGCATCGGCGGGGGAAACCAGATGCTTTTTATCAAATAAACTCATGGTGTCGCTCTCCCGAAAATCGGTCATTGGGGTTAAGGTTGTAACAAGAGGCGTATTTGCACACAATAACCACCGTGAATAGGTCTAAAGTAAAACATAAGAAATATTTGGGGTTTAGTCTGCTTTTTAATCCATATTACTGGATTTTTGTTAAGCCGTTTAACGGCGTTCCAGGGGCAGGAAAAAAGGATATTCAGGAGAAAATGTGCGCTATATCCGACAGTTATGCTGTGTAAGCTTACTCTGCTTAAGCGGATCTGCCGTCGCCGCGAACGTCCGTCTACAGGTCGAGGGGTTATCGGGACAGCTGGAAAAGAACGTTCGTGCGCAGCTTTCTACGATTGAAAGTGATGAAGTGACGCCAGACCGCCGCTTTCGCGCACGCGTCGATGATGCCATCCGTGAAGGTCTGAAAGCGCTGGGTTATTACCAGCCGACCATTGAATTTGATCTCCGTCCACCGCCAAAGAAAGGGCGGCAGGTATTGATCGCCAAAGTCACGCCAGGTGTGCCGGTGTTAATTGGCGGCACCGATGTGGTATTGCGCGGCGGCGCGCGGACCGATAAAGACTATTTGAAATTGCTCGATACTCGCCCGGCTATTGGTACGGTACTGAACCAGGGCGATTATGAAAATTTCAAAAAGTCCTTAACCAGTATTGCGTTGCGTAAAGGTTATTTCGATAGCGAATTTACCAAAGCGCAGCTGGGCATTGCGCTCGGCCTGCATAAAGCCTTCTGGGATATTGATTATAACAGTGGCGAACGTTACCGCTTTGGGCATGTGACCTTTGAAGGATCACAAATCCGCGATGAATACCTGCAAAATCTGGTGCCGTTTAAAGAGGGCGATGAGTATGAATCGAAAGATCTGGCGGAACTGAACCGCCGACTTTCTGCTACCGGCTGGTTTAACTCGGTGGTGGTGGCTCCACAATTTGATAAAGCGCGCGAAACGAAAGTATTACCATTGACGGGCGTGGTTTCGCCGCGAACAGAAAACACCATCGAAACCGGGGTCGGTTACTCTACGGACGTGGGACCGCGCGTGAAAGCGACGTGGAAAAAGCCGTGGATGAACTCATACGGTCACAGTTTGACCACCAGTACCAGTATTTCCGCGCCGGAACAGACCCTCGACTTCAGCTATAAAATGCCGCTGCTGAAGAATCCACTGGAACAATATTATTTGGTGCAGGGCGGTTTTAAGCGCACTGACCTGAACGATACCGAATCTGACTCCACTACGCTGGTGGCTTCTCGCTACTGGGATCTCTCCAGCGGCTGGCAGCGTGCCATTAACCTGCGCTGGAGTCTCGACCACTTTACTCAGGGTGAAATTACCAACACCACGATGCTGTTTTATCCTGGGGTGATGATTAGCCGCACGCGTTCTCGTGGTGGCCTGATGCCAACCTGGGGCGACTCGCAACGCTACTCTATCGACTACTCCAACACGGCCTGGGGCTCAGATGTCGATTTCTCCGTTTTCCAGGCGCAGAACGTCTGGATCCGCACACTGTACGATCGCCATCGTTTCGTTACACGCGGCACGCTGGGCTGGATTGAAACCGGTGATTTCGACAAAGTACCGCCGGATCTGCGTTTTTTCGCCGGGGGCGATCGCAGTATTCGCGGCTACAAATACAAATCTATCGCCCCGAAATACGCCAACGGTGACCTGAAAGGGGCCTCGAAGTTGATAACCGGATCGCTGGAATACCAGTACAACGTGACCGGAAAATGGTGGGGCGCGGTGTTTGTCGATAGTGGCGAAGCGGTAAGCGATATTCGCCGCAGCGACTTTAAAACCGGTACCGGGGTCGGCGTGCGCTGGGAATCGCCGGTCGGGCCAATCAAACTCGATTTGCCGTACCGGTCGCGGATAAAGACGAACACGGGTTACAGTTTTACATCGGTCTGGGGCCAGAATTATGAGTTTATGGAAAAAAATCAGCCTCGGCGTGGTTATCGTTATCTTACTGTTGCTGGGATCGGTGGCGTTTCTGGTGGGCACCACCAGCGGCCTGCATCTTGTATTTAAAGCGGCGGATCGCTGGGTGCCAGGACTGGATATTGGCAAGGTCACCGGCGGCTGGCGCGATCTCACCTTGTCTGACGTTCGTTATGAGCAGCCAGGCGTGGCGGTAAAAGCGGGTAATCTGCATCTGGCGGTCGGTCTTGAGTGCCTGTGGAACAGTAGCGTTTGTATTAATGACCTGGCGCTGAAAGACATTCAGGTCAACATCGACAGTAAAAAAATGCCTCCTTCTGAACAGGTTGAAGAAGAGGAAGATAGCGGTCCGCTGGATCTCTCCACGCCGTATCCCATCACCCTGACACGGGTGGCGCTGGACAACGTCAACATCAAGATTGATGACACCACGGTGTCGGTGATGGACTTCACCTCCGGCCTGAACTGGCAGGAGAAAACCCTGACCCTGAAACCGACGTCGCTGAAAGGCCTGCTGATTGCTCTGCCGAAAGTGGCGGAAGTGGCGCAGGAAGAAGTGGTCGAACCGAAAATTGAAAATCCGCAGCCGGATGAAAAGCCGCTCGGCGAAACGCTGAAAGATCTCTTTTTTCGCCCGGTATTGCCGGAAATGACCGACTTGCATTTGCCGCTTAACCTGAACATTGAAGAGTTTAAAGGCGAGCAGTTACGCGTGACGGGCGACACGGACATCACCGTGCGCACCATGCTGCTGAAAGTGAGCAGCATTGACGGCAATACTAAACTGGACGCCCTGGATATCGATTCCAACCAGGGGATCGTCAACGCCAGCGGCACGGCGCAGCTGTCAGACAACTGGCCGGTGGATATCACCCTCAACAGCACACTGAACGTGGAGCCGTTGAAAGGTGAAAAAGTGAAGCTAAAAGTGGGCGGCGCGCTGCGCGAACAGCTGGAGATTGGCGTTAATCTTTCCGGTCCGGTGGATATGGATTTACGCGCCCAGACGCGACTGGCGGAAGCCGGATTGCCGCTCAACGTGGAAGTGAACAGCAAACAGCTTTACTGGCCGTTCACTGGTGAGAAGCAGTATCAGGCGGATGATCTGAAACTGAAACTTACCGGCAAAATGACCGATTACACGCTCTCTATGCGTACGGCAGTGAAGGGACAGGAGATCCCGCCAGCCACCATTACCCTTGATGCCAAAGGTAATGAACAGCAGGTCAATCTCGACAAACTCACCGTCGCGGCGCTGGAAGGGAAAACTGAACTCAAGGCGTTGCTCGACTGGCAGCAGGCCATTAGTTGGCGCGGTGAGCTAACGCTTAATGGCATTAACACCGCCAAAGAGTTCCCGGAGTGGCCGTCGAAACTCAATGGCTTGATTAAAACCCGCGGTAGCCTGTACGGCGGCACCTGGCAGATGGAGGTGCCAGAACTGAAGCTGACCGGTAACGTCAAACAGAACAAAGTGAACGTTGACGGCACGCTGAAAGGCAACAGTTATATGCAGTGGATGATCCCTGGGCTTCATCTGGAACTGGGGCCAAACAGTGCCGAAGTGAAAGGCGAGCTGGGGGTAAAAGATCTCAATCTTGATGCCACCATCAACGCGCCGGGGCTGGATAACGCGCTGCCGGGGCTTGGCGGTACAGCGAAAGGGCTGGTGAAAGTACGCGGCACGGTGGAAGCGCCACAACTACTGGCAGATATCACCGCGCGCGGCCTGCGCTGGCAGGAACTTTCCGTGACGCAGGTTCGCGTGGAAGGCGACATTAAATCCACCGATCAGATCGCCGGGAAACTCGACGTACGCGTTGAGCAAATTTCGCAGCCGGATGTAAATATCAACCTCGTCACCCTGAATGCCAAAGGCAGCGAAAAGCAGCACGAGCTACAGTTGCGGATTCAGGGCGAGCCTGTCTCCGGGCAGCTTAATCTGGCAGGAAGTTTTGATCGCAAAGAAGAACGTTGGAAGGGAACTCTTAGCAATACCCGCTTCCAGACGCTGGTCGGCCCGTGGTCGCTGACCCGCGATATTGCGCTGGATTACCGCAATAAGGAGCAAAAAATCAGCATCGGGCCACACTGCTGGCTTAACCCGAATGCGGAACTGTGCGTGCCGCAAACTATCGATGCGGGGGCCGAAGGGCGTGCGGTGGTGAATCTCAACCGCTTCGACTTCGCCATGCTGAAACCGTTTATGCCAGAAACCACTCAGGCCAGCGGTATCTTCACGGGTAAAGCGGATGTTGCCTGGGACACCACGAAAGAGGGGCTGCCGCAGGGCAGTATCACCCTTTCGGGGCGTAACGTGCAGGTAACGCAAACCGTCAACGATGCGGCGCTGCCGGTGGCGTTTCAGACACTGAATCTGACGGCGGAATTGCGTAACAACCGTGCCGAATTGGGCTGGACCATCCGCCTGACCAATAACGGCCAGTTTGATGGACAGGTGCTGGTGACCGATCCGCAAGGCCGCCGTAATCTTGGTGGCAACGTCAATATCCGTAACTTCAACCTTGCGATGATAAACCCCATCTTTACTCGTGGGGAAAAAGCAGCGGGGATGGTGAGTGCCAACTTGCGTCTGGGTGGTGATGTGCAAAGCCCGCAGTTGTTTGGTCAGCTTCAGGTTACGGGTGTGGATATCGACGGCAACTTTATGCCGTTTGATATGCAGCCGAGCCAGCTTGCGGTCAACTTTAACGGTATGCGCTCGACGCTTGCCGGTACAGTACGGACCCAGCAGGGTGAAATCTACCTGAACGGTGATGCCGACTGGAGCCAAATTGAAAACTGGCGGGCACGAGTAACGGCGAAAGGCAGTAAAGTGCGGATCACCGTGCCGCCGATGGTACGAATGGATGTATCGCCAGATGTTGTATTCGAGGCTACACCAAACCTGTTTACCCTCGATGGTCGCGTGGATGTCCCGTGGGCGCGCATCGTGGTGCACGATCTGCCGGAAAGCGCAGTAGGCGTCTCCAGCGATGTGGTGATGCTTAACGATAACCTGCAACCGGAAGAGCCGAAAACGGCGTCGATTCCGATTAACAGTAACCTGATTGTCCACGTTGGCAACAATGTGCGCATTGACGCCTTTGGCCTGAAAGCGCGGCTGACGGGCGATCTTAACGTCGTTCAGGACAAACAAGGGCTGGGCCTGAACGGGCAGATCAACATCCCTGAAGGGCGCTTCCATGCCTATGGTCAGGATCTGATTGTGCGTAAGGGTGAGCTACTGTTCTCTGGTCCGCCAGATCAACCGTATCTTAATATTGAAGCTATTCGTAACCCGGATGCTACAGAAGACGACGTAATCGCCGGAGTTCGCGTCACTGGTCTGGCGGACGAACCGAAAGCGGAGATCTTCTCTGACCCGGCGATGTCGCAACAAGCTGCATTGTCTTATTTGCTACGTGGACAAGGGCTGGAGAGCGATCAGAGCGACAGTGCGGCAATGACCTCGATGCTGATTGGTCTGGAGGTTGCGCAAAGTGGCCAGATTGTGGGTAAAATCGGCGAGACGTTTGGCGTAAGCAATTTAGCGCTCGACACCCAGGGAGTAGGCGACTCCTCCCAGGTAGTGGTCAGCGGCTATGTATTGCCAGGTCTGCAAGTGAAATACGGCGTGGGTATATTTGACTCTATAGCAACACTCACGTTACGTTATCGCCTGATGCCTAAGCTATATCTGGAAGCCGTGTCTGGTGTAGACCAGGCACTGGATTTGCTCTATCAGTTCGAGTTTTAGCAATGCGAATATTTGTCTACGGCAGTTTACGCCACAAACAAGGCAACAGTCACTGGATGACCAATGCCCAGTTACTGGGCGATTTCAGTATCGATAACTACCAGTTGTATAGCCTGGGCCACTATCCAGGCGCAGTTCCGGGGAACGGAACGGTACACGGTGAAGTTTATCGTATTGACAACGCCACGCTGGCCGAACTTGATGCCTTGCGCACCAGGGGCGGTGAATACGCGCGCCAGTTGATTCAGACGCCGTACGGGAGTGCATGGATGTACGTTTATCAACGACCCGTCGAGGGATTAAAGCTAATTGAAAGCGGCGACTGGTTAGACAGGGATAAGTAATAATAAAAGCACGCCACCTTCGGGTGGCGTTGTTTTATGCGATGTATCTCGCGATTTTTTTTTGTAACTTTTCCATCTTTTGCTTTTCTCTCCGAGCCGCTTTCCATATCTGCAATCGCATAAAAAACTCTGCTGTCGTTCACAAATGTGCAGGGGTAAAACGGGGGCACGCTTTGAACGGTGAGTATGAGTGAGGTCGGCTAACTTCCAGCAAGTGGCTATGAACAGCAAAATGGTGGTCGGGTTTGCTTGTTCTTACCGTTCAAGCCTTGCAACCGCTGAGAATAATGATGGTGGAATAGAGAGTTTATTTATCGCGGGCATAAAAAAACCCTTACTAACCGAAGCCCGGCGTTCAGGGTTATTGCGCTAGAAGAACTTATTTATTCTTTGCGCGCTCGAAGGAAGCAACGATTTCAGCTTTAGCGGCTTCTGCGTTTTCCCAACCTTCAACTTTCACCCACTTGCCTTTTTCGAGGTCTTTGTAGTGCTCGAAGAAGTGAGCGATTTGCGCTTTCAGCAGTTCTGGCAGATCGTTTACGTCTTTAATGTGATCGTATTCTTTGCTCAGCTTGCTGTGCGGAACCGCAACCAGTTTCGCATCTTCACCGGCTTCGTCGGTCATTTTCAGAACGCCAACCGGACGGCAACGGATCACAGAACCAGGCTGCAGCGGGTACGGAGTCGGGACCAGTACGTCAACTGGGTCACCGTCCAGAGACAGGGTGTGGTTGATGTAACCGTAGTTGCACGGATAGAACATCGCGGTGGACATGAAGCGGTCAACGAACAGTGCGCCGCTCTCTTTGTCGATTTCGTATTTGATCGGATCTGCGTTAGCCGGGATCTCAATGACAACGTAGATGTCTTCCGGCAGATCTTTACCCGCAGGGACGTTGAGTAAGCTCATGTCTGTTTCCTTTAAAAATATGTGGCAAACAAGTGCCGAGTATTATAGCCAACTCGCGCCGAATGTCTTTGCTTGTTTTCGTCTTCATTTTCCTTTTTCGCCAGTTTTAAGACGGTATACAGAGCAGGAAAATCCATAACCGTAGCCGCATTTTTCATAGTGAGATGAAAGCGATTACAAACTTGTGATTAACGTTTTATTTACTTTTTTGAAGTGTGATGTAACGCAATCCGTTACATAACGAATTGTCTATAGTTTTTTCGCGAACATCTTTTCACCAATAATAATTACCCCGACGAGGACAACCCTATGTGGAAACGCTTACTTGTAGTCTCTGCAGTCTCGGCAGCCATGTCGTCTATGGCGTTGGCCGCTCCATTAACCGTAGGATTTTCGCAGGTCGGATCGGAATCCGGCTGGCGCGCCGCAGAAACCAATGTGGCGAAAAGTGAGGCCGAAAAACGCGGAATTACGTTGAAAATTGCCGATGGTCAGCAAAAGCAGGAAAACCAGATTAAAGCGGTACGTTCCTTCGTTGCACAAGGGGTGGATGCGATCTTTATCGCTCCAGTGGTTGCGACGGGTTGGGAACCGGTATTAAAAGAGGCGAAAGATGCCGAAATCCCGGTCTTCTTGCTCGACCGTTCCATCGATGTGAAAGACAAATCTCTCTATATGACCACCGTTACTGCCGACAACATCCTCGAAGGTAAGTTGATCGGTGACTGGCTGGTAAAAGAAGTGAATGGCAAACCATGCAACGTGGTGGAGCTGCAGGGCACCGTTGGGGCCAGCGTCGCCATTGACCGTAAGAAAGGCTTTGCCGAAGCCATTAAGAATGCGCCAAATATCAAAATTATCCGCTCGCAGTCAGGTGACTTCACCCGCAGTAAAGGCAAAGAAGTCATGGAGAGCTTTATCAAAGCGGAAAACAACGGCAAAAACATCTGCATGGTTTACGCCCATAACGACGACATGGTGATTGGTGCAATTCAGGCAATTAAAGAAGCGGGCCTGAAACCGGGCAAAGATATTCTGACAGGTTCTATCGATGGCGTACCGGATATCTACAAAGCGATGATTGATGGCGAAGCGAACGCCAGTGTTGAACTGACGCCGAATATGGCGGGACCCGCTTTTGACGCGCTGGAGAAATACAAAAAAGACGGCACCATGCCTGAAAAGCTGACGTTAACCAAATCCACCCTTTACCTGCCTGATACCGCAAAAGAAGAGTTAGAGAAGAAGAAAAATATGGGGTATTGAGGGTTGCTATGCCTGATGCCGATTCGTAGGCCGGATAAGGCGCTCGCGCCGCATCCGGCGATGGTGCACTGAAGCCTGATGCGACGCTTACCGCGTCTTATCATGCCTACTGGGAGCACGCTTTACACCGGGGGAAACCATGACGACCGACCAACACCAGGAAATCCTCCGCACCGAAGGATTAAGTAAATTTTTCCCCGGCGTCAAAGCGTTAGACAACGTTGATTTCAGCCTGCGCCGTGGCGAAATCATGGCGCTGCTCGGTGAAAACGGGGCGGGAAAATCAACGCTAATCAAAGCATTAACTGGTGTATACCACGCCGATCGCGGCACCATCTGGCTGGAAGGCCAGGTTATCTCACCGAAAAATACCGCCCACGCGCAACAACTCGGCATTGGCACCGTCTATCAGGAAGTCAACCTGCTACCCAATATGTCGGTCGCTGATAATCTATTTATAGGCCGCGAACCCAAACGCTTCGGCCTTCTACGCCGCAAAGAGATGGAAAAGCGCGCCACCGAACTGATGGCATCTTACGGTTTCTCCCTCGACGTGCGCGAACCGCTCAACCGCTTTTCAGTCGCGATGCAGCAAATCGTCGCCATTTGCCGGGCTATCGATCTCTCCGCCAAAGTGCTGATCCTCGATGAACCCACCGCCAGCCTCGACACCTAGGAAGTGGAGCTATTATTTGGCCTGATGCGTCAGTTGCGCGATCGCGGCGTCAGCCTGATCTTTGTCACTCACTTTCTCGATCAGATCTATCAGGTCAGCGATCGGATCACCGTTTTACGCAACGGCAGTTTCGTAGGCTGTCGGGAAACGCGCGAGCTACCGCAGATCGAACTGGTAAAAATGATGCTGGGGCGCGAGCTGGATACCCACGCGCTACAGCGTGCCGGGCGAACATTGTTGAGCGACAAACCCGTTGCCGCGTTCAAAAATTACGGCAAAAAAGGAACGATAGCACCGTTTGATCTCGAAGTGCGCCCCGGCGAGATCGTCGGCCTGGCAGGCTTGCTGGGATCCGGACGTACCGAAACCGCCGAAGTGATCTTCGGTATCAAACCTGCTGACAGCGGCACGGCGTTGATCAAAGGCAAACCGCAAAACCTGCGATCGCCACATCAGGCTTCGGTACTGGGCATCGGCTTCTGCCCGGAAGACAGGAAAACCGATGGCATCATCGCTGCCGCCTCGGTGCGGGAAAATATCATCCTCGCTCTCCAGGCCCAGCGCGGCTGGCTACGACCCATTTCCCGCAAAGAGCAGCAAGAGATTGCCGAACGCTTTATCCGCCAGCTTGGCATTCGCACACCTTCAACTGAACAACCGATTGAATTTCTCTCCGGCGGCAATCAGCAAAAAGTGTTGCTTTCACGTTGGCTACTGACCCGACCGCAATTTCTGATCCTCGATGAGCCAACCCGTGGCATTGATGTTGGTGCCCACGCCGAGATCATCCGCCTGATTGAAACGCTATGCGCCGATGGTCTGGCGCTGCTGGTGATCTCCTCCGAACTGGAAGAACTGGTGGGCTATGCCGACCGGGTGATCATCATGCTCGATCGCAAACAGGTGGCGGAGATCCGGCTGGCAGAGCTTTCCGTTCCGGCTATCATGAACGCCATTGCGGCGTAAGGAGAACAGTGTGATGCCTCAATCTCTTCCGGACACCACTACGCCAAAAAGGCGCTTTCGCTGGCCGACGGGGATGCCGCAGCTGGTAGCACTATTGCTGGTGCTGCTGGTCGACAGCCTGGTAGCCCCGCATTTCTGGCAGGTAGTGCTTCAGGATGGGCGTTTGTTCGGTAGCCCCATAGACATTCTTAACCGTGCAGCCCCCGTTGCGTTACTGGCGATTGGTATGACGCTGGTGATCGCCACCGGTGGGATTGATCTCTCCGTAGGGGCGGTGATGGCTATCGCCGGAGCCACAACGGCTGTGATGACGGTCGCGGAAGTCAGCCTGCCGATTGTTTTGTTAAGCGCCCTGGGCACCGGCATCCTGGCGGGATTGTGGAACGGCATACTGGTAGCGATCCTCAAAATTCAGCCATTTGTCGCCACCCTGATCCTGATGGTCGCCGGGCGCGGCGTGGCGCAACTGATCACCTCCGGACAGATCGTCACGTTTAACTCGCCGGATCTCTCATGGTTTGGCAGTGGATCGCTGTTGTTCCTGCCAACGCCAGTCATTATTGCGGTACTGACGCTTCTCCTGTTCTGGCTGTTGACCCGCAAAACGGCACTGGGGATGTTTATCGAAGCCGTTGGTATCAACATTCGGGCGGCAAAAAATGCCGGGGTAAACACGCGGATCATCGTCATGCTCACTTATGTGTTGAGCGGGCTGTGTGCGGCGATTGCGGGCATTATCGTGGCGGCGGATATTCGCGGTGCCGATGCCAACAACGCCGGATTATGGCTGGAGCTGGACGCCATTCTCGCGGTGGTGATTGGCGGCGGATCGCTGATGGGCGGGCGCTTTAACCTGCTGCTCTCGGTAGTGGGGGCGCTGATTATTCAGGGGATGAACACCGGAATTTTGCTTTCGGGCTTTCCACCGGAGATGAACCAGGTGGTGAAAGCGGTGGTGGTGCTTTGCGCGCTGATTGTCCAGTCGCAACGCTTTATCAGTCTGATTAAAGGAGTACGTAGCCGTGATAAAACGTAATTTGCCACTGATGATCACCATCGGCGTCTTTGTGCTGGGCTATTTCTACTGCCTGACGCAGTTTCCCGGTTTTGCTTCCACAAGAGTGATCTGCAATATCCTGACCGATAACGCTTTTCTGGGGATTATTGCCGTTGGTATGACCTTTGTGATCCTCTCTGGCGGTATCGATCTCTCCGTCGGTTCGGTGATCGCCTTTACTGGCGTGTTTCTGGCAAAAGTGGTTGGCGATTTCGGCCTCTCGCCGCTGCTGGCGTTTCCGCTAGTGCTGGTGATGGGCTGTGCCTTCGGCGCATTTATGGGGCTTCTGATCGACGCCCTGAAGATCCCGGCATTTATCATTACGCTTGCGGGGATGTTCTTTTTGCGCGGCGTCAGCTATCTCGTTTCGGAAGAGTCGATTCCGATAAACCATCCCATTTATGACACGCTCTCAAGCCTTGCGTGGAAAATCCCCGGCGGCGGTCGCCTTAGTGCGATGGGGCTGTTGATGCTGGCGGTGGTGGTTATCGGTATTTTCCTTGCGCATCGTACCCGTTTTGGCAATCAGGTGTACGCTATTGGCGGCAACGCGACGTCGGCGAACCTGATGGGGATTTCTACTCGCAGCACCACTATTCGCATTTATATGCTCTCCACCGGACTGGCAACACTGGCGGGGATTGTCTTCTCGATTTATACCCAGGCCGGATATGCACTGGCGGGCGTAGGTGTGGAACTGGACGCCATCGCGTCGGTGGTGATTGGCGGTACGTTGTTAAGTGGTGGCGTCGGGACGGTGCTTGGGACGCTTTTTGGCGTGGCAATTCAGGGACTGATCCAGACTTACATCAACTTTGACGGCACGCTGAGTTCCTGGTGGACGAAAATCGCCATCGGTATTTTGTTGTTTATTTTTATAGCATTACAGCGTGGGTTAACGGTGCTGTGGGAGAATCGTCAGAGTTCGCCAGTGACAAGAGTCAACATTGCGCAGCGATAAAAATGCTCTCCGTGTGGAGAGGCGCAGGAGATTACGCGTCCGGGAACTCACGGATAAAGCGTTCGACATCTTCAACCATATGGTCGTTGCCGACAAAGAACGAACGGCGCTGGTGCAGAGTTTCCGGGATGATATCCAGAATACGCTCTTTGCCATCGCTCGCTTTACCGCCCGCTTGTTCCGCCAGGAATGCCATCGGGTTGCACTCATAAAGCAAACGCAGTTTGCCGTCCGGGTGGCTGGCGGTGCTTGGGTAGAGATAAATACCGCCTTTCAGCAGGTTACGGTGGAAATCCGCAACCAGTGAACCGATATAACGTGAGGTATACGGGCGGTTGGTGGATTTATCTTCTTCCTGGCAGAATTTAATGTACTTCTTCACCCCGTTCGGAAACTTAATGTAGTTTCCTTCGTTGATGGAGTAGGTTTTGCCTTTCTCCGGGAAGCGCATCCGTTCCTGGCACAGGCAGAAAACGCCCAGCGAAGGATCGTAAGTAAAGGCGTGAACACCGCATCCGGTGGTGTAAACCAGCATGGTAGAGGAGCCGTATACCACGTAACCTGCCGCAACCTGTTTGTTACCAGGCTGGAGGAAATCTTCTTCCGTTACCGGCGTGCCGACGGGCGTAACTCGGCGGTAGATGGAGAAAATGGTACCGACAGAGACGTTAACATCGATGTTGGACGAGCCATCCAGTGGGTCCATCAGCACCACGTATTTTGCATGTTCACAGCCTTCAAAGACAACAATCTCATCTTCTTCTTCAGAGGCAATGCCTGCAACGATATCGCGTGCTTTCAGTGCGGCTTTCAGTTTTTCATTAGCGAACAAGTCGAGTTTTTGCTGAACCTCGCCCTGCACGTTCTCAGCACCGCTGGCACCCAGGATATCAACCAGTCCTGCTTTGTTGATATCGCGATGGATAATCTTGGCGCCCAGTTTTATTGCCGACAGCAAAGCAGTGAGCTCACCGGTAGCATGAGAAAACTCGTGCTGCTTTTCGACAATAAATTCACCTAACGTTTTCATAAAACTTTCCCTGCAATGTTTATGGAGTAAAGCGACCGCAACAATCTTAACAAATAATCTCAATGTTGCGCTCAGGTGAATCGCGCCAGCAAATTACGGATTATCCTGAAATGCGTTTCTCACTTGCCCGACATATGCGTAAAATGAGCGGCAGATTAAAAAAGGATAGTGACGTATGCGCATTCATATTTTAGGAATTTGTGGCACGTTTATGGGCGGTCTGGCGATGCTGGCGCGCCAGTTAGGCCATGAAGTAACGGGTTCGGACGCCAATGTGTATCCGCCGATGAGCACCTTACTTGAGAAGCAAGGCATTGAACTGATTCAGGGTTACGATGCCAGCCAGCTCGATCCGCAGCCGGATCTGGTGATTATTGGCAACGCCATGACCCGTGGAAATCCGTGTGTGGAAGCGGTACTGGAAAAAAACATCCCTTATATGTCAGGTCCACAGTGGCTGCACGATTTTGTGCTGCGCGACCGCTGGGTGCTGGCCGTTGCCGGTACACACGGCAAAACCACCACCGCGGGAATGGCGACCTGGATTCTGGAACAGTGTGGTTACAAACCGGGATTTGTGATCGGCGGCGTGCCGGGGAACTTTGAGGTTTCGGCGCGTCTGGGCGAAAGCGACTTCTTTGTTATCGAAGCGGATGAGTACGACTGCGCCTTCTTCGACAAACGCTCTAAATTTGTCCATTACTGCCCGCGTACGCTGATCCTCAACAACCTTGAGTTCGATCACGCCGATATCTTTGACGACCTGAAAGCGATCCAGAAACAGTTCCACCATCTGGTGCGTATCGTTCCGGGGCAGGGCCGTATTATCTGGCCGGAAAATGACATCAACCTGAAACAGACCATGGCGATGGGCTGCTGGAGCGAGCAGGAGCTGGTGGGTGAGCAGGGGCACTGGCAGGCGAAAAAGCTGACCACCGATGCTTCCGAATGGGAAGTCTTGCTGGATGGCGAAAAAGTGGGCGAAGTGAAATGGTCGCTGGTAGGCGAACATAATATGCATAATGGCCTGATGGCGATTGCGGCGGCCCGCCATGTTGGCGTAGCGCCGGCAGATACCGCTAACGCGCTGGGTTCGTTTATTAATGCTCGTCGCCGTCTGGAGTTGCGTGGTGAAGCGAATGGCGTCACGGTATATGACGATTTTGCCCATCACCCGACGGCGATTCTGGCAACGCTGGCGGCGCTGCGTGGCAAAGTTGGTGGTACAGCGCGCATTATTGCTGTGCTGGAACCGCGCTCGAATACCATGAAAATGGGGATCTGCAAAGACGATTTGGCACCTTCATTAGGTCGTGCCGATGAAGTCTTCCTGCTGCAACCGGCGCATATTCCGTGGCAGGTGGCAGAAGTGGCAGAAGCCTGCGTTCAGCCTGCACACTGGAGTGGCGATGTGGATACGCTGGCAGATATGGTGGTGAAAACCTCTCAGCCTGGCGACCATATTCTGGTGATGAGCAACGGCGGTTTTGGTGGGATCCATCAGAAACTGCTGGATGGTCTGGCGAAGAAGGCGGAAGCTGCGCAGTAATTCGGCCTCAGCCTGAGATAGCATTGCCGGATAAGGCGTTTACGCCGCATCCGGCAAACCATACTCACATCAACAACGAAAATTACTCTTCATTCTCCGCCAGTTCGCGCAGATACTGGAAAATCTGGCGTGCGGATTTCGGCGGCTTATTCCCTTCTTTCTCTTTCTTCGCGTTGCGGATCAGAGTACGCAGTTGCTGACGATCGGCATCGGGCCACAGATTTAATACCTCAGCGATGGCGTCATCACCTTGATCGATCAGACGATCGCGCAGGTTTTCCAGTTTATGGAACAGCACCACCTGCTGGTTGTGACGGTTTTTCAGCTTATCCAGCGCCTGACGGATCGGTTCTACATCGCGCTGGCGCAGCATCTTACCGATGAGCTGCAACTGGCGGCGGCGACCTTCCATCTTAATACGCTGGGCGAGCTCAATAGCCGCGCGCAGATCCGCATCTAACGGGATCTTATCCAGCGCGTTTTTCCCCAGATCAACAATTTCCGCGCCAAGGCGTTTTAGCTCCTCGGCATCACGTTTAATTTCACTTTTACTGACCCAGATAATTTCATCGTCTTCGTCTTCGATGTCATCACCGGGAACGTCGTCGAGCCAGTCTTCGGGCTGCTTAGTCATCTCAGGCTCCTTAAAAAAAGAGGCTAATGTTACCAGTTAAGATGCGCACTGAAAAACGGTTCTCTGTTAGACTTCAGAGAAACTCTCTACATTATGGCACTTGCAATGAAAGTAATCTCTCAAGTTGAAGCGCAGCGCAAGATTCTGGAAGAAGCAGTTTCCACTGCGCTGGAGTTGGCCTCAGGCAAATCGGACGGTGCGGAAGTTGCCGTCAGCAAGACCACCGGCATTAGCGTAAGCACGCGTTATGGTGAAGTGGAGAATGTTGAATTCAATAGCGATGGCGCGCTGGGGATCACTGTTTATCACCAGAACCGCAAAGGTAGCGCATCATCCACCGATTTAAGCCCGCAGGCCATTGCCCGTACTGTACAGGCGGCGCTGGATATTGCCCGTTATACCTCGCCAGATCCCTGTGCCGGCGTGGCAGACAAAGAGCTGCTGGCCTTTGACGCACCAGATCTCGACTTGTTCCACCCTGCGGAAGTTTCCCCGGATGAAGCCATTGAACTGGCGGCCCGCGCAGAACAGGCGGCATTGCAGGCGGACAAACGCATCACCAATACCGAAGGTGGCAGCTTTAACAGCCACTACGGTGTCAAAGTTTTTGGCAACAGCCACGGCATGTTGCAGGGTTACTGCTCAACGCGTCATTCGCTCTCCAGCTGTGTAATTGCCGAAGAAAATGGCGATATGGAGCGTGATTACGCCTACACCATTGGTCGTGCGATGAGCGATCTGCAAACGCCAGAGTGGGTTGGGGCCGACTGTGCTCGCCGTACTTTATCGCGCCTGTCACCGCGTAAACTCTCCACCATGAAAGCGCCGGTCATTTTTGCCAATGAAGTGGCAACCGGGCTTTTTGGCCATCTGGTGGGGGCGATAGCGGGTGGATCGGTTTACCGTAAATCTACCTTCCTGCTGGATTCGCTGGGTAAACAAATTCTGCCGGACTGGCTGACCATTGAAGAGCATCCGCATCTGCTGAAAGGGCTGCGTCGACGCCATTCGACAGCGAAGGTGTGCGCACCGAGCGTCGCGATATTATTAAAGATGGCATCCTGACTCAGTGGCTGCTGACCAGCTATTCGGCGCGAAAACTGGGGCTGAAAAGCACCGGACATGCGGGCGGTATTCACAACTGGCGGATTGCCGGACAAGGTCTAAGCTTCGAGCAGATGCTCAAAGAGATGGGCACCGGGCTGGTGGTGACGGAATTGATGGGCCAGGGCGTGAGTGCAATTACCGGTGATTATTCCCGTGGTGCGGCGGGCTTCTGGGTAGAAAACGGCGAAATTCAGTATCCGGTTAGCGAAATCACCATCGCAGGTAATTTAAAAGATATGTGGCGCAATATTGTCACCGTCGGTAACGATATTGAAACACGCAGTAATATACAGTGTGGTTCTGTGCTGTTGCCGGAGATGAAAATCGCCGGACAGTAAAAAAAACTGGCGCGACCTGTCGCGCTATAAACTAAAAAATTACACAAAATCATTCGCACTGCATCGAGACGGAAAGTGAATGAGGGCCGGGGAGCGTACTCGCAGTACGTGACCCGGTCGAATGAGCGTAGTCGTCGATGAGGCAGTGTGAATGATGAAGTGTAAATAAAAAAGGAAGTGAGCAATGCGAAAAAGCCTGTTAGCTATTCTTGCAGTCTCCTCGTTGGTATTCAGTTCGGCGTCGTTTGCCGCTGATCTTGAAGACAATATGGAAACTCTCAACGACAATTTAAAAGTGGTCGAAAAAGCCGATAACGCGGCGCAAGTCAAAGACGCGTTAACGAAGATGCGCGCCGCAGCGCTGGATGCGCAAAAAGCAACGCCGCCGAAGCTCGAAGGCAAATCACCGGACAGCCCGGAGATGAAAGACTTCCGTCACGGTTTCGATATTCTGGTCGGTCAGATTGACGACGCGCTGAAGCTGGCAAATGAAGGTAAAGTAAAAGAAGCGCAGGCTGCCGCAGAGCAACTGAAAACGACCCGCAACGCCTATCACCAGAAGTATCGTTAATTCCTCATTTCCCTGTTGCCTGCACTCAGGTAACAGGGAACTTATCATCGCAAATGATGCACCACCTGATTGCTGCTGCCGCGCCAGATCAGGGAAGGGTCTTTTAAATCCTGCACAAATTTGCCGTCGACCAGCACGTTAATCAAATCAACAACCTGCATTTGCGCTGCGTTGAGTTCGTCGAGTTTATAGCCTGTCCACACCCAGATGTCTTTACCCGGACACTCGGCGCGGATGCGTTGTACCAGTTTCAGAATATCCGGCACGTTTTGCGGATGCAGCGGATCGCCGCCGGAGAGGGAAATACCCTGGCGTTTGATACGAGTGTCATTCAGATCGTTAATGATCTGGTCTTCCATTGCTTTAGTAAATGGCTGACCGGAATTTACCCGCCATGTGCTTTTGTTATAGCAACCGGGGCATTCATGAACACACCCGGAGACAAACAGGGTGCAACGAGTGCCGGGGCCGTTGACGATGTCGACAGGATAGTACTGATGATAATTCATTATTTCGCCTGGCTTATCAGTCCGCGTGTAGACTGCATCCGGCAATCAACGCGGGATGCGACGCTTTCACATCACATCCGGCATTTGCTTAGTGCAGCTCAACCTATCTGCCCATTTCCCAAATGTTTAACGCGGCGCTTAACTTCTTCCTGCTTGCCGGCGTTAAACGGACGTGCATCCGGGCTACCTAAATATCCGCACACGCGGCGAGTTACCGACACACGGGAGGCGTCATGGTTACCACATTTCGGGCAGGTGAAGCCTTTGCTGGTGCACTCGAACTCACCGGTAAAGCCACACTCGTAGCACTCATCAATCGGTGTATTGGTGCCGTAATACGGTACATGCTGATAGCTGTAATCCCAGACATCTTCCAGCGCCTTCAGGTTGTGCTGAATGTTTGGATACTCGCCGTAGCAAATGAAACCACCGTTCGCCAGCGGCGGGTAAGGCGCTTCAAAGTCGATCTTGTCGTACGGGTTCACCTTCTTCTCCACATCGAGGTGGAAACTGTTGGTGTAGTAACCTTTATCGGTCACGCCCGGCACCACGCCAAACTCAGCAGTATCGAGACGGCAGAAGCGGTCGCACAGGTTTTCACTCGGCGTGCTGTAGAGACTGAAACCATAACCCGTTTCTTCCTTCCACTGATCCACTGCCTGACGCAGACGTTCAACAATGGCGATACCTTTCGCGCGAAGCTGCTCGTTGTCGTAAACATGCTCGCCGCCGAACAGCGCGTTAATGGTTTCGTGGATGCCGATGTAACCCAGCGAAATAGACGCACGACCGTTTTTGAAGATTTCAGAAACATCATCGTCAGCATTGAGACGCACGCCACAAGCACCTTCCATATAGAGGATCGGGGCCACGCGCGCTTTCACGCCTTCGAGACGAGCGATACGGGTCATCAGCGCCTTACGTGCCAGCACCAGACGTTCATCCAGCTGCTTCCAGAAGGTGGCTTCATCGCCTTTTGCTTCCAGAGCAATACGCGGCAGGTTCAGGCTGATCACGCCGAGGTTGTTACGACCATCGTGGATCTGCTCGCCGTTTTCATTTTCCCACACGCCGAGGAAGCTGCGGCAGCCCATCGGAGTTTTAAACGAACCGGTGACTTTCACTACCTGATCGTAGTTCAGGATATCCGGATACATGCGCTTGCTTGCGCACTCCAGCGCCAGCTGTTTGATGTCGTAGTTCGGATCGCCTTTTTTATGGTTCAGGCCATCGCGAATCGCAAACACCAGTTTCGGGAACACCGCAGTTTTACGGTTTTTACCGAGGCCTGCGATACGGTTACGCAGGATAGATTCCTGAATCAGGCGCGACTCCCAGCTGGTGCCCAGACCAAAACCAAAGGTTACAAACGGCGTCTGACCGTTGGCGGTGTGCAGGGTGTTTACTTCGTACTCCAGCGACTGGAAGGCATCGTAGCACTCTTTAATGGTACGAGAGTTAGCGTAGCCTTCGGCGTCCGGGATGTTCCACTCTTCTGCGGTCTTGCGATGTTTGTTGTAGCTGGCGGTGACAAACGGTGCCAGCACTTCATCGATACGGTTAATGGTGGTGCCGCCATAAATATGGCTGGCGACCTGAGCAATAATCTGCGCAGTTACAGCGGTTGCCGTAGAGATCGACTTCGGCGGTTCAATCTCGGCGTTCCCCATCTTAAAGCCCTGGGTCAGCATGCCTTTCAGGTCGATCAACATGCAGTTGAACATCGGGAAGAACGGCGAGTAATCGAGATCGTGATAGTGAATATCGCCACGCTCATGTGCCTGCACCACGTCACGCGGCAGCAGGTGCTGACGTGCATAGTGTTTAGCCACGATCCCGGCCAGCAGGTCGCGCTGGGTTGGAATCACCTTGCTGTCTTTGTTGGCGTTTTCGTTGAGTAACGAGGCGTTGGTCTGCTCGACCAGACCACGGATCTCCTGATTCAGGCGACCGCGTTTTTCACGTTCAATGTCGCGATCGTGACGGTACTCGATGTAAGCACGAGCCAGTTGTTTGTATGGACCTGACATCAGCTGGTTTTCAACAGCGGTCTGGATCTCATTGATATCCACCTGGTTGCGGCCCTGCATCTGCTCGCTGACAACTGCAGCAACAGTGGCGCAATAATCGGCATCATCGACTTCCGCTGCTTTAGCTGCACGCAGAATCGCTTCTTTGATGCGCTCTGATTTAAACGGCACTTTGCAGCCGTCTCGTTTCATCACATGCGGTGTCATGATCGCTCCATATTTTTAAGAACAGGTTATCCACAGAAATTGGGAAAGGCGTTTTCCGGTTTTTTCGTTTCGTTTTCCGGTGCTTTCCGCAATCGCCATCCGCTTTTCCACAACGCCGCACCTTTTTCGTGGGGAGCTGTAGTAGCAATTATAGTCGATTAATACAACATATTGGGTTGGGGCGCATTTTAAAGTCTATATATAGTGCTTTGCATCAAGGATGTTTGAACTTTTTTTGATGTAGCTCAAAGTAAAAAGCAGAGTGTACGGATGACGGGCGCTACAGCGTTATGTAAATTTTTTAATGAATTTGCTGGTTGAAAAATAAACAAAAACAACATGCTGACAGACAAAACCCCGGAATGACCGGCATTACCGGGGCTTAGGGAAGATTTACTTCTGTAACCACCAGACAGCCTCAAAAGGCCGTAAATTCATGGCACAGGGTTGTGGTGAGGCTTCTTCGTAGTTATGCATCACAAGCTGCCAGTTGCCGCGCATTTGCCCTGGCTGCCAGGGTTGGATCTCACGGCTAAGGTTGGCAATGACCAGCAAGGTTTGCCCCTTCCATTCACGGCGATAGCACCACAATACAGGGCTGTTTGGCAGCAGATCCTGGTAATTGCCCCATGTCAGGATGGCTTCCTGCTTACGCAGTGCGATTAACTTTTGGTAGGTGTAAAACACCGAGGAATCATCGGCCAGCGCGGCTTCTACGTTGATTTGTTGATAGTTATCACCCAGGCCAATCCACGGTTCGCCAGCCGTAAATCCGGCATTATCGCCGTTGCTCCATTGCATGGGCGTGCGGCTGTTGTCACGGGATTTACTGGCGAGGATTGCCAATAACTCGTCGGCATCACGACCATCGTTGCGCAGCTCGGCAAACATATTGAGGCTCTCTACGTCGCGATAGTCAGTAATGCGCGTGAAATGCGGGTTGGTCATGCCAATCTCTTCGCCCTGGTAGATATACGGCGTTCCCTGCATGCCATGCAGCACCATCGCCAGCATTTTTGCCGCAGGCACGCGGTATTCACCTTCATCACCAAAGCGAGAAACAATGCGCGGCTGATCGTGGTTACACCAGAACAAGGCATTCCATGCTACGTTGTGCATTCCTTGTTGCCAGTGGCGGAACAATGTTTTCAACGCCACAAAGTCAGGTTTAGCCAGCGTCCATTTTTCACCACCGGGATAATCGACCTTCAGGTGATGAAAATTAAAGGTCATCGACAATTCACTGCCTGTCAGTGCCGCGTATCGCTGGCAATGCTCAAGGCTGGTGGAGGACATTTCACCTACGGTCATTAACCCGCGTGGCGTAAACACATCGCGGTTCATCTCGTGCAAAAACTCGTGTGCTCGTGGCCCGTCGGTGTAGAAGCGACGCCCGTCGCCATCCAGGTCATCAGGGAAACGCGGGTCTTTGGAGATCAGATTCACCACATCCAGGCGCAACCCGTCGACCCCACGATCGGCCCAGAACTCACAGACTTTTTTCAGCACTGCGCGTACCGCTGGATTCTCCCAGTTGAGATCCGCCTGTTCTGGTGCAAAGAGATGCAAATAGTACTGTTCGCTTTCCGCATGCCAGCGCCACGCACTACCGCCAAATTTTGAACGCCAGTTGTTCGGTGGCGTTTCTGGTTCTCCATCGCGCCAGATATAAAACTGGCGGTAAGGGCTTTCTTTGTTCAGCGCCTCGCGAAACCAGGCATGTTGGGTAGAGGTATGGTTAAACACCATATCGAGAATGATACGAATCCCGCGCGATTTTGCCTGCGTCACCAGTTCGTCAAAATCGTCCAGCGTGCCGTAGGTGGGATCAATCGCCGTATAGTTCGCTACGTCGTAACCGTTATCGACCTGGGGAGAGACATAAAAGGGGGTTAGCCAGATGGCATCAACGCCCAGTTTATGCAGATAGTCCAGGCGTTGGATAACGCCACGTAAATCGCCGGTACCGCTACCCGTGGTGTCCTGAAAACTCTTTGGATAAATCTGGTAGATAACGCCGTTTTGCCACCAGTGGGGAGGATTAGTCATTACGTTATTCCTGCAAATGCGAGGGGGCGCAATTGCGCCCCGAAGAAAATTAAACAATGTCCAGCGTGCCCAGGCGGTATTTCCGCTGATAGATAAACGAGGTGAGTACAATCGGGATGATGATGGCGATAGCCATTGCCAGCGCAAACACCTGCCAGTAGTTCGGTTGAATCGAGAGAATTCCCGGCAGGCCGCCTACGCCGATGCCATTCGCCATAACGCCGTTCAGGCGCATAGCAATCCAGCCAGACCAGAACCAATCATCGCGCACAGCATCGGGAAGCGATATTTCAGGTTGATGCAGTACATTGCAGGCTCAGTGACCCCAAGCCAGGCGGAGATCGCCGCAGGCACGGAGATCTCGCGTTCATTGTGCTTGCGGCTGGAAATGATAATGCCGATCACGGCGGAGCCCTGAGCGATATTCGACAGCGCAATCAGTGGCCACACTGGCGTACCACCCATGCTTTGAATCATCTGCAAATCAATAGCAAGCGTGGTCTGGTGTACCCCGGTGATCACCAGCGGGGCGTACAGGAAGCCAAACAATGCCGCGCCAATCGGAGCAAAGCTGCCGGTCATCAGGTGACGTACCGCAAAGGCAACGCCATCGCCAATCATGCGACCAAACGGACCAATCAGCGCATGGGCGAGGAACACCGCGAGGATCAGCGAACAGACGGGCACCACCACCAGATAGAGGTAATCTGGCACGATGCGTTTAAGGCGAGTTTCAATAACGCCCAGCGCCAGCCCGGCTAACAGTGCCGGGATCACCTGCGCCTGATAGCCCACTTTGGCGATGCTGAACATGCCAAAGTCCCACACTTCCGGCAGCTGCTGCCCGAGCAGATAAGCGTTCATCAGTTGGGGGGAAACCAGTGTCACGCCAAGCACGATACCAAGGATCGGTGTGCCGCCCATTTTTTTCACCGCTGACCAGCAAATCCCGACCGGCAGGTAGAAGAAGATCGCTTCACCGATCAACCACAGAAAATCGTAGATCGTTTGCAGGGAAGGGTACATTTGCGCCAGCGTTTGACCGTTGCTCATGGGCAAATCGCCGATCACATTGCGAAAACCGAGGATCAAACCGCCGCTAATCAACGCGGGCAGCAACGGGAAGAAGGTCTCTGCGAAATGAGAGATCAACTGCTCATGCCATTTCATATTCTGCCGGGCGGCTTTTTTTACCTGCTCTTTATCAACCTGCGCCTGTCCGGTTGACGCTATCAGTGCTTGATAGTAGTCACCCACGTTGGTGCCAATCACCACCTGAAATTGCCCGGCATTGGTGAAACAGCCTTTCACCATGGGGAGTTGCTCAATTTCTTTCGGTCTGGCATTGGCCGGTTGGTTGAGGACAAAGCGTAGGCGAGTAATACAGTGGCTCACCGTCGCAATATTGCCGCGCCCGCCGACCAGTTCAATCAACCGATCGATATCCGTTTGGTTTATTTTGCTCATCATAAAGCCCCATGGCAGATGACATTTTTGGTTGGCTGCAGAATATATTGCGCGGAAAAATTTAAAAACGGGAACGTTCCCGAAACGCAGCGAAGATCACAATTTATCGTTCAGGAAACGATCTGGACAGGGTGGCGGGGATGATGATTTGTTGCGGTTCGCTGCGCCCGGTTACCTGTGCGATCAACTGGCAAGCCGCCTGGCGTCCAGCTTCGGCGTAACCGGGATCTACGGTGACGATCTCCGGATGGAGGAATTTCATTAACGGCGTATTACCGACGCTCGCCAGTTGCAAGGTGTCGATGCGTTGCTCTTGCAGGTATTTACTTGCGCCAAGTGCCAGCGTGTCGGTTGCGCACAGTAAGGCGGTAGTTTCAGGCGTAATCACTTTTGCTACGTTCTCATAGCCTTGCTTCATAGCAAGGCCTGGCAGAGCGGCAACGGGATGCAGTTTATGCGCTTTGCAGAACGCCAGGTAGGCTTCGTGACGTCGCTTACCGGTCGTCACGTCACTGTGCGGCACGCCGAGATAACTGATATTACGATGCCCCTGGTCATACAGCCGTTGCATCAGGATCTTGATTGCCCCTTCGTCGTCATAACAGACCGAAGCAAAGCCTTTTGCGTCACGCGCCAGCAGAACCAGCGATGACTGCCAGTGGGCTAACATTTCTTCTGTTATGCCGGTAAAACCGAACAGCACTACGCCGTCGATATTACGCCGTTTCAGCACCCCCAAATGTTCGGCAACTAATTGCGGGGAAAACTGACTTTCCATCATGATTGGGTCGTAACCTTGTTCATAGAACTCTGGCAGCATGGTTTGAACGGCGAGATTTTCTGACAACGAATCCAGGCGGGTAACAATGATGGCGACCACTTTATCGCTTTGCCCACGCATAGCGCGCGCAGAGCGGGAAGGGGAAAATCCATGCTGATTCATCACTGCTTCAACACGCTCGCGGGTGCGCTGGCTCACGCCGCTTTCGTTATTCAGCACCCGGGAAACTGTAGATTTCCCCACGCCGCTTAAGCGCGCGATGTCTTTGATGGTCAGCCGATTTTGCATCCTGTTGTCCTGTAACGTGTTGTTTAATTATTTGAGCCTAACTTTACCCGTGCATTCAGCAATGGGTAAAGTCTGGTTTATCGTTGGTTTAGTTGCCAGCAGGTATTATATCGCCATAGATGCTACGAATATTATTGGATTCTCCTTATTATTTGCGGCGCTTTTTTCACTTACCGGAGGTTATATGGAACCTGATCCCACGCCTCTCCCTCGACGGAGATTAAAACTTTTCCGGTAAGCCCGTCTTTTCACGGCGTTACCGGATGCGTAAGGCCGTGACGTTTTAACGTCCCTGCTCAGCTTTATTACCTTCAGGTAAGGCTTCGCCACGCCTGAAGACATTTCTGTACTGTTTCAGACAGTGCGGAGGGACTCCTTATGTTTAAAGAAATTTTTACCCGGCTCATTCGCCATTTACCTTCCCGTCTGGTTCATCGTGATCCATTGCCTGGCGCGCAGCAGACAGTGAATACGGTGGTCCCGCCGTCCTTAAGTGCGCATTGCCTGAAAATGGCGGTGATGCCCGAAGAAGAATTGTGGAAAACGTTCGACACCCATCCGGAAGGGTTAAATCAGGCGGAAGTGGAATCTGCCCGCGAACAACATGGTGAAAATAAATTACCCGCACAACAACTGTCGCCGTGGTGGGTACATTTATGGGTCTGCTATCGCAACCCCTTTAATATTTTACTCACCATTCTCGGCGCTATTTCTTACGCCACGGAAGATTTATTTGCTGCGGGCGTTATCGCGCTAATGGTCGCTATTTCTACGTTGCTGAACTTTATTCAGGAAGCACGTTCCACTAAAGCGGCAGATGCCCTGAAAGCGATGGTCAGCAATACCGCGACGGTGCTGCGCGTAATTAACGACAAAGGCGAAAATGGCTGGCTGGAGATCCCGATCGACCAGCTGGTGCCCGGCGATATTATAAAACTGGCGGCGGGGGATATGATCCCGGCAGATTTACGTATCTTGCAAGCGCGGGATCTGTTCGTCGCTCAGGCGTCGTTAACCGGTGAGTCTCTGCCCGTGGAAAAAGCCGCTACCACTCGCCAGCCGGAGCACAGCAATCCGCTGGAGTGCGACACGCTGTGTTTTATGGGCACCACCGTGGTGAGCGGCACGGCACAAGCAATGGTGATTGCTACAGGTGCCAATACCTGGTTTGGTCAACTGGCGGGGCGTGTTAGTGAGCAGGAAAGCGAGCCGAATGCCTTTCAGCAAGGGATCAGCCGCGTCAGTATGCTGCTGATTCGCTTTATGCTGGTGATGGCACCGGTGGTGCTGTTAATCAATGGCTACACCAAAGGCGACTGGTGGGAAGCGGCGCTGTTTGCGCTTTCGGTCGCGGTAGGCCTAACGCCGGAAATGTTGCCGATGATTGTTACCTCGACTCTGGCGCGCGGCGCAGTAAAGCTGTCGAAACAGAAAGTGATCGTCAAACATCTGGATGCTATTCAGAACTTTGGCGCAATGGATATTCTGTGCACTGATAAAACCGGCACCCTGACGCAGGATAAAATTGTGCTGGAGAATCATACCGATATCTCCGGTAAAACCAGCGAACGCGTGCTGCATAGCGCGTGGTTGAACAGTCATTATCAGACCGGACTTAAAAACCTGCTCGATACAGCGGTGCTCGAAGGTACGGATGAAGAGTCAGCGCGCTCGCTGGCCAGTCGTTGGCAAAAAATCGATGAGATTCCGTTTGATTTCGAGCGTCGCCGGATGTCGGTGGTAGTGGCAGAAAATACCGAGCACCATCAGCTGGTTTGCAAAGGTGCATTGCAGGAAATCCTCAATGTGTGTTCGCAGGTGCGTCACAATGGCGAGATTGTGCCGCTCGATGACATCATGCTGCGTAAGATTAAGCGGGTTACTGATACGCTGAATCGTCAGGGGCTGCGCGTGGTTGCGGTGGCGACGAAATACCTGCCAGCGTGTGAAGGAGATTACCAGCGGGCGGATGAATCCGACCTGATCCTCGAAGGATATATTGCTTTTCTTGATCCGCCAAAAGAGACAACCGCTCCGGCACTGAAGGCATTAAAAGCGAGTGGAATTACCGTAAAAATCCTTACTGGCGACAGTGAGTTAGTTGCAGCGAAAGTGTGCCATGAAGTGGGGCTGGACGCGGGAGAGGTGGTCATTGGTAGTGATATTGAAACGCTATCTGACGACGAACTGGCAAATCTTGCACAGCGCACCACGCTGTTTGCCCGCCTGACGCCGATGCATAAAGAACGCATTGTGACCTTACTGAAGCGCGAAGGGCATGTGGTTGGCTTTATGGGCGATGGTATTAATGATGCGCCCGCCTTACGCGCGGCGGATATCGGCATTTCTGTGGACGGCGCGGTAGATATTGCCCGTGAAGCGGCTGATATCATCCTGCTGGAAAAAAGCCTGATGGTGCTGGAAGAGGGGGTTATTGAGGGACGTCGCACTTTCGCCAACATGCTGAAATACATCAAAATGACGGCGAGTTCTAACTTTGGTAATGTGTTCAGCGTGCTGGTGGCGAGTGCTTTCTTGCCCTTCCTGCCGATGTTGCCGTTACACTTGCTTATTCAGAACCTGCTGTACGATGTGTCACAGGTGGCGATCCCGTTTGATAACGTCGACGACGAGCAAATTCAAAAGCCGCAGCGTTGGAATCCGGCGGATCTGGGGCGCTTTATGATCTTCTTCGGACCGATCAGCTCGATCTTCGATATTCTGACGTTTTGCCTGATGTGGTGGGTATTCCATGCCAACACGCCGGAAACGCAAACGCTGTTCCAGTCGGGATGGTTTGTGGTGGGCTTACTGTCGCAAACGCTGATTGTGCATATGATCCGCACCCGCCGTGTGCCGTTTATTCAGAGCTGTGCATCGTGGCCGTTAATGATCATGACCGTGATCGTGATGATTGTCGGGATCGCATTGCCGTTTTCACCGCTGGCCAGTTATCTGCAATTACAGGCGTTGCCGTTAAGCTATTTCCCGTGGCTGGTTGCGATTCTGGCAGGGTATATGACGTTAACCCAGTTGGTGAAAGGATTTTATAGCCGTCGTTACGGCTGGCAGTAAAGAATAAACTGGGCATGGTGGCCCGGATTCAGATTGCAGACAAAGTGAGTTTTGTTCATGCCGGATGCGGCGTAAACGCCTAATCCGGCCTACAAATTCAATCAATTGCAGGAATCACGTAGGCCTGATAAGCGTAGCGCATCAGGCGATTTTGCGTTTGTCATCAGACTTAATCCGGGCATGATAGCCCGGATTTCCATCAAGATTAGCGACGAATAGCGATCGCTTCGATCTCAATCTTTACGTCTTTCGGCAGACGGGCAACTTCAACGCAAGAACGTGCCGGGAAGGTGGCGTTGTGTTCGGTGAAGAAGGCTTCGTAAGTGGCGTTTACGGTTGCGAAGTCGTTCAGATCTTTTACAAACACGGTAGTTTTAACGATGTCGCCCACTTTCAGACCAGCGGCTTCGACGATCGCTTTTACGTTATCCAGCGACTGACGTGCCTGTGCAGCGACGTCTGCCGGTACTTCGCCCGTTTTCGGATTTACCGGGATCTGACCGGAGGTGATGATCATATTTCCCAGATCAACGCCCTGTACGTAAGGACCTATAGCTGCTGGTGCATTTTCCGTCGCGATAGTTTTGCTCATGATTTCTCCTTTATTACAGCGGTAAAAAGTCTGGCTCATTATAGGGAGCCAGACTTTTATTACCAACCGCAATTAATTGGCCAGCACCACATTATGGGAAAACTCTTTTTCACAGTATTTGCATTTGAGCGCGATGTCATTGGCGCGTTTTCGCACGGCAAAGCTGGATGAAACCGGTTCGGCATGGCTGATACAGTTGCTGTTCGGGCAGACCAACACATTGTCGATGCGCTCTGGCAGACTGGGGCGCGATTTACCCACCACTTCATAGTTGTCGATACGGTTAACCGTGGCTTGCGGCGCATACAATGCCAGTTGATCTACCTGATCTTCACTCAAAAAGGTATTTTCGATTTTGATCAGATCTTTGCGGCCCATCTCGCCAGAAGGCAGGTTCAGACCAATGGTGATGCGCTGATCCGTTTCGGTCAGCTTGAACAGACTCAACAGCTTAAAACCGATCTGGGCGGGGATATGGTCAATTACCGTGCCGCGTTTAATAGCTTCAACCTGCAATTTATTATCGTGTGTCATCTCTATTTCCCCTTACAGTACCAGATCGCGATTCAGAACCAGTGCCAGTAACGCCTGGCGAGCGAAAATCCCGTTGCCTGCCTGCTGGAAGTACCAGGCGTGTGGCGTTTTATCAACATCCGTCGCAATTTCATCAACACGCGGCAGCGGATGCAGTACTTTCATATTGGCTTTGGCGTTGTGGAGATCGCTGGCGCGAAGAACAAACTGCGCTTTCACGTTGGCGTATTCGGATGGGTCCAGGCGCTCTTTTTGCACGCGGGTCATATACAGGATGTCTACTTCCGCCATCACTTCTTCAATAGAGCTGTGCAGACTCCATGCGATCCCTTTTTCATCGAGCATATCCAGAATGTATTGCGGCATTGCCAGCGCGTCCGGCGCGATGAAGTAAAAACGGTTGCCGTCGAACTTCGCTAACGCCTGAGTCAGGGAGTGAACGGTGCGGCCATATTTCAGGTCACCAACCATTGCGACGTGGAGATTGTCCAGACGCCCCTGGGTTTCCTGAATAGTGAATAAGTCCAGCAAGGTTTGCGTCGGATGTTGGTTGGAGCCATCACCGGCATTCAGTACCGGTACATTGCCGGAAAACTCGGTGGCCAGGCGCGCCGCACCTTCCTGCGGATGACGCATCACTATCGCATCGACGTAAGTGCTGATAACCGAAATGGTATCGGCCAGCGTTTCGCCCTTTTTACCCAGTGATGTATTGGCGCTGTCGGAGAAGCCCACCACGCTGGCACCCAGGCGGTGCATGGAAGTTTCGAAAGAGAGGCGGGTACGGGTAGAGGCTTCGAAGAAGCAGCTGGCAATGACTTTGTGCTTCAACAGCTCTGGTTGCGGGTTTGCTTTCAGTTTTGCCGCTGTTGCCAGCACCAGATTAAGGTCATCGCGACTAAGGTCGTTTATGGAAATGATATGTTTCTGATATAGCGGATTAGCCATCTTTTATCTCCTGACGCCTGGGCAAAAAAAAGCCCCTCGATTGAGGGGCTGGGAATGGGTGATCAACGGGAAGAAAAACGGCAGGCCAGCGTCTTTTTTCAGACGCGGTAAGACAAAATGTCGAACACACTGAACCATACATCCTCCCGGCAAATTGTCCGGCATTATACTCATCGTCAGAAGCGGTGCAAGCAATTGATGCAATATTTTGTCAGCGCAAACGGTTTATTTGAATTTAAAGTTAAGATATATGCATTTTTATTTACTGTGATTCTGGGGGGAACTGTCGTTCGGTATCAATAATTGCAGACATTTCCTGCTTTTTTCTTTTTCACTTTCACGCAATCAGATATGCATTTTATTCCATTCATCCGACTTATAGGGCGGAGTGTGAAAACGAACGGCTAGCACTATTGCTTAGAGCTCAGGGATGCGCTCTATCACTTTAATTTCAAAATCAAAGCCTGCCAGCCATGTAACGCCCACCGCCGTCCAGGTTGGATAAGGTGGCGCGCTAAATATTTCATTTTTCACCGTCATGATGTCTTCAAATTGTTTTTCTGGATCGGTATGAAAGCTCGTAACATCAATGATATCGTCAAAAGTGCATCCCGCAGCTGCCAGGGTCGCATGCAAATTATCAAAGGCCAGTCTGACTTGTTGCTGAAAATCGGGTTCTGGTGTTCCGTCCTCTCGACTTCCTACTTGCCCGGAAACAAACAGCAAATCGCCGGAACGAATAGCCGCAGAATAACGATGCTCAGCATACAGTGAATGTCGTCCAGCAGGGAAAACAGCGGATTTGGTTATCCTCAAGATTTACGACATGAACAGAAGATTTATATTTACCAGGAGCCGCTTTTAGCGGACGACGTGAGTAAACAAAACCCAGACATCATGGGAAATGGCTGGGCTTAATTGAGCGTAGTCTGTTATGCGCCAAACGCGCCATCAATGGTATGCATCGCGCCGGTAACAAAACTGGCTTCTGGCCCTGCTAACCATGCGACCATACCAGCGACCTCTTCCGGTTGCCCATGTCTTTTGATGGCCATAAAACTATGCGACATATCGCGCATTGGCCCGTTGGCGGGATTAGCGTCGGTATCAATTGGCCCTGGCTGGACGACGTTGATGGTGATCCCACGCGGTCCGAAATCACGGGCCAGCCCGCGCGCCATGCCTTGCAGGGCAGATTTACTGGCGGCATAAGCAGCCATGCCTGCAACAGGCATACGATCGCCATTCACGGAGCCGATGATTAAGATGCGTCCGCCTTCGGGCATCTGCCGGGCGGCTTCAACAGAGGCATGGTAAGGAGCATGAATATTGATTTTGAAAAGGCGATCAATATCGTCGGCATTTAATTCCAGGGCATCGCCAAAGACGCCAATACCTGCATTTACCACCAGGATATCCAATGCGCCGCTCTTACGAACGACATCAATAACAGCGTCTTTGTCAGCACTATCTGTGAATACTGCTGTCGCTCCAGTCTCTTGTGCCAGGCGTTCAGCGGCATCTTTCGACCCCGCATAGGTGAATCGTACATTGGCCCCATCGGTGACGAAACGACGTACGATAGCGGCACCGATTCCACGGCTACCACCGAGGATGAGAACTGTCTTACCTGTAAAAGCGCCCATAAGGACTCCTTGATTTATTATGTAACATGCATTACAAAACTGTTTTAACTTTCTGTCAACAAGTTTTGTAATGGTCACTAAAAAACAATCTCGCGTTCCAGGTCGTCCCAGACGTTTCGCTCCTGAGCAGGCAGTCTCTGCGGCAAAAGTGCTTTTTCACCAAAAAGGTTTCGATGCTGTCAGTGTTGCTGAAGTTACTGATTATCTTGGTATTAACCCCCCGAGCCTCTACGCGGCTTTTGGCAATAAGGCTGGGTTATTTAGCCGTGTACTCAATGAATATGTCGGTACGGAAGCTATTCCGCTTGCCGATATTCTTCGTGATGATCGTCCGGTAGGGGAGTGCCTGGCTGAGGTATTAAAAGAAGCGGCGCGCAGATATAGCCAAAACGGCGGCTGCGCTGGCTGTATGGTTCTTGAAGGCATTCATAGTCATGATCCACAAGCGCGTGATATTGCCGTTCAATATTATCACGCCGCAGAAACGACCATTTATGACTATATCGCCAGGCGGCATCCACAAAGCGCACAATGTGTGACTGATTTTATGAGTACCGTGATGTCAGGGCTTTCTGCGAAGGCACGGGAGGGGCACTCCATCGAACAACTCTGTGCAACAGCTGCACTGGCGGGGGAAGCGATAAAAACTATTCTCAAGGAGTGATGCGGGCCTTGACCCGAAAGGCGGGAACGCGCCTGCCGATAAGTTGTGATAAGACAATAATTCACGCGTTAAGGCTAGCGGAATTGATCATCTTTTCGTATAACGATGGAAATGAAACGTTGTTTTAATTAAGGAGTGGAAAAGATGATCATCGGAAATATTCATAATCTTCAGCCGTGGCTACCCCAGGAGTTACGCCAGGCGATTGAGCATATCAAAGCACACGTTACGGCAGAAACGCCAAAGGGCAAGCACGATATCGAAGGCAATCGTCTGTTTTATCTTATCTCGGAAGATATGACCGAGCCGCACGAAGCTCGCCGTGCGGAGTACCATGCCCGCTATCTCGACATTCAGATTGTGTTAAAAGGTCAGGAAGGCATGACCTTCAGCACGCAACCTGCAGGCACCCCGGATACCGACTGGTTAGCTGATAAAGACATCGCATTTTTGCCGGAAGGCGTTGATGAGAAAACAGTTATCCTTAATGAAGGTGATTTTGTTGTGTTTTATCCGGGGGAAGTGCATAAACCGCTGTGCGCAGTGGGCGCGCCAGCCCGGGTTCGCAAAGCAGTAGTGAAGATGCTGATGGCGTGATGACTTTTCGCCGTAAATAACTCCAGGTTTACGGCGAGTTTGTGAAAAGAGCGTTTTTTGATATTTTTTTGTGAGTAAAATTTGTAATGCTTAGACGTTCTTATTAACTCAAGGAGTTCGTCATGAGCAAAATATCAGATTTGAATTATTCTCAACACATTACATTAGCCGACAATTTTAAACAAAAAAGTGAAGTTTTAAATACCTGGCGTGTTGGAATGAATAATTTTGCCCGTAATGCCGAGGGGCAGGATAACACAAGAAATATCCTTGATCCTAAGACATTTTTGGAATTTTTGGTAAAAATATTTACTCTAGGTTATGTGGATTTTAGCAAACGCTCCAACGAAACGGGAAGAAATATGATGGCTCATATTGAGTCCTCATCTTATATCAAAAATAATGATGGCAGTGAGATAATAAAGTTTGTTATGAATAATCCTGAAGGGGAACGATCGGATTTATCTAAGGTGGAAATAGAAATCACACTTTCCACTTTCACTACTATGGGGACTCGTCAAGGACATACGGCTATTATATTTCAACAACCTGATGGTTCGACTAATCGTTATGAAGGAAAGTCCTTTGAAAGAAAAGATGAGAGTTCATTACACCTGATTACTAACAAGATTCTGGCATGTTACCAACGCGAAGCTAACAAGGAAATAGCTCGTCTATTAAATATTTCGCAGGAGTTAAATAATTCTCAGGACTTGAATAACTCGCAGGTGAGTTGTAAAGATTCAGTTGATTCTACGATTACGGATTTATTAGAAAAACCATTGAATAATGCATTATTAGCAATAAGGAAAGAACATCTGCTATTAATGCCTTATGTATGTAATGAATCGATATCATACTTGCTTGGTGAAAAAGGGATACTGAAAGAAATAGATGACCTTAACGCAGTAAATAATTATCTTCTTAATAATAAGAAAGCTACTGACAATGAAATTAATGACATCAAAGTTAACCTGTCTCATATTCTTATTGATTCCTTAGATGATGCAAAAGTTAACCTTACACCGGTCATCGATTCTGGAGACTTTTTTAAAATCCCCATATATTAATGATGTAAGAATACTGGATTGGTGTTTTAATAAAAGAATGCAATATTTTGGTGATTCTGAAAAGATAAAGTATGCATGCTCCGTGATAAATCATATTGATTTTAGCTGCGATCAATCTAAAATTAAAATAGCTGAGACCTTATTTTTCAATCTCGATAAAGAACCCTATAAAAATAGCAGGTAATGACTCCAACTTACTGATAGTGTTTTATGTTCAGATAATGTCCGATGACCTTGTCATGCAGCTCCACCGATTTTGAGAACGACAGTGACTTCCGTCCCAGCCTTGCCAGATGTTGTCTCAGATTCAGATTATGTCGCTCA
>NZ_MECT01000570.1:0-17139 GCF_001722145.1 Shigella sp. FC1544 | reverse complement strand
ACGGTTGTGGCGCACGTCTTCGGTGAACGCACTCTGGCCACACTGGAGCGTCTTCTGAGCCTGCTGTCGGCCTTTGAGGTCGTGGTATGGATGACGGATGGCTGGCCGCTGTATGAATCACGCCTGAAGGGAAAGCTGCACGTTATCAGCAAGCGTTACACTCAGCGCATTGAGCGACATAATCTGAATCTGAGACAACATCTGGCAAGGCTGGGACGGAAGTCACTGTCGTTCTCAAAATCAGTGGAGCTGCATGACAAGGTCATCGGGCATTATCTGAACATAAAACACTATCAGTAAGTTGGAGTCATTACCGACTTTTTAAAGGGAGAAATTTACACACAATAATTTTCAATATTTCCTCTGTACCTGATTTTTATTACCTATTACACGGAAATACCAACAACCAGGGTTTATTAATATAATTAAAAGGTTTAAACATGAATAAAATAAAGAATTACCGGTGGCATATGATTGCCCTCGTATGCTTTATCACTGTAATCAATTATCTGGACAGAACGGCGTTAGGTATTGCGGCTCCAACGATTATGGAGACAACCGGAATAACTAAAGAGCAATATTCATGGATTGTCAGTGCATTCCAGTTGGCCTATACATTAGGGCAACCGGTAATGGGCTTCTTTATTGATACCGTGGGTCTGAAGTTAAGTTTTGCGATATGTGCCGCAATTTGGGGCCTGGCGACAATGGGCCATGCACTAACCGGAACGTGGTCTGGTCTGGCATTTATGCGCGCCCTGATGGGTTTCAGCGAAGCGTCGGCAATTCCGGCGGGTGTAAAAACCGCATCAACATGGTTCCCGGCAAAAGAGCGTGGCGTGGCGACAGGTGTTTTCAATATGGGCACCTCACTCGGCGCGATGCTTGCTCCACCGTTGATTGCCTGGTGCATTATGTTTCATAGCTGGCAATTTGCGTTTATTGTTTCAGGTAGTCTTGCTTTGCTCGCGGCTTTATTTTGGTTCTTTTGTTATAAAGATCCGAAAGATGCCAAACGCCTTTCTGATGAAGAGCGCCACTATATTGAATCAGGGCAAGAACAGCATCTTAAAACAGATAAGAAAGAAAAAACGTCAATCAAGCATATCCTCAGCCAACGTAATTTCTGGGGGATTGGCATCGCGCGTTTTCTCGCAGACCCGGCATGGGGAACCATTAACTTCTGGGTGCCGATTTTCTTCGTCGAAACGCTGCATTTTAGCCTGAAAGAAATTGCCATGTTCGTCTGGCTGCCTTTCCTGCTGGGCGATCTCGGCTGTTTAGCCAGTGGTTTTGTCGCGAAGTTCTTCCACGATCGCGGCGTGAGTTTAATTAACTCACGAAGAATTACCTTCACTATTGCAGCCGTCATTATGATGACGATTGGCCTGGTGAGTATTGTCGAAAATCCCTACATTGCCGTATTACTGATTAGTATTGGCGCGTTCTCGCATCAATGTCTTTCTACTGTAGCAGCAACTCTGGGTGGCGATCTGTTCAAAAAAGACGAAGTAGCTACCGCAGTGGGTATGGCAGGAGCCTGTGCGTGGAGCGGTCAGTTGATTTTCAACCTGTTCATCGGGGCATTCGTTCACATTATCGGCTTCGCGCCGTTCTTTATTGCCCTGGCTTTCTTTGACATTATTGGTGCTATTGCGTTGTGGACGCTTATCAAAGTTAAAGATGAAGAACCACAAGTACAGTTAGCTACCCACTAATTATTTTAAATAAAAACGCTATAATTGAGGTTATGGCGTTTTTAAAGAAGCTTGAGTTATCGAACCTCGCTTACCAACGCGTTGTCAGTCATCTCCCCCCTCCCTAGTGCATCGTTATATCCGTGATGAGCGATTTTTGATATTAATATCTTTCACCATCCGCTATTTTCACCACTTCAGAAAACAAACTTATTTTTATTAATATCAATTCTTTTTCTTTGAACATTCAACTGCGATATTTGTAAAAACATTAAACAGGCAACAATAAAATGACATTACCAACAACTATTTATTCATTCCCCGCATATTTACCTCGTTTTTCGTCCACCGACAAACCAGCAAAATTAAAATTTCATCAATACGCACGCGCTACATTACTGTCAAATCGTGGAAGAGATCATAATTGCGATGGCAGACGTACTGTTGAGATCCACAAACTAGATCTCTCTGACTGGCAAGCATTCAATAAGTTAGCAACGAAGTGTAATGCTTACGATGGAGTAACAATGAATGGTGATAATTCTTTTGAATGGAACCATGAAGCTACATTAGATAATATTCACGCCCAGAAATACAATAAAGCTTACGCGGGTGCGAGGTTAACCGCAGAACTGAAATATTTATTGCAAGATGTCGAATCCTTCGAACCCAACAGTAAATACACAATACACGAAGTGGTTTTGGGACCTGGTTATGGTACTCCAGACTATACCGGCCAAACGATAGGATACGTTGTAACCCTTCCTGCCCAAATGCCTAATTGCTGGTCATCTGAACTACCAACAATCGATCTTTATATCGACCAACTTCGCACTGTTACAGGCGTTTCTAATGCCCTCGGATTCATCATTGCTGCATTGCTAAACGCGTATTCTGATTTACCCCATGATTTGAAAATTGGTCTGCGTTCCTTATCAAATTCAGCAGCAATCTACTCGGGTTTAGGTTTCGAGCGAGTGCCGCAGGACCGAGACATAAGGAGTGATCGTATGCATCTAACGCCAGCAAACCATCCTGACTTATGGACACAAGAGAATGGTGAATGGATCTACTTGCGAAACTAATACCTGACGAAAAATAGAAAGCAAAACGCCGACCAATGGTCGGCGTTTTTACGTCTCGTTGAATAACGAATTATTCAGCTACTACGTTTACGATCACTTTCGCGAATACTTCGCTGTGAACCTGGAAGCTCACTTCGTGTTCGCCAGTGGTACGCAGAACGCCGTTCGGCAGACGAACTTCGCTCTTAGCCACTTCAACGCCAGCTGCAGTTACAGCGTCAGCGATGTCGCGAGTACCGATGGAACCGAACAGTTTACCTTCGTCGCCAGCTTTAGACGCGATGGTAACAGTTTCCAGTGCATTGATTTTCTCAGCGCGAGCATTAGCAGCTGCCAGAACTTCAGCCAGTTTAGCTTCCAGTTCAGCGCGACGTGCTTCGAAGAATTCAATGTTTTTCTTGGTAGCTGGAACAGCTTTACCCTGCGGTACCAGGAAGTTACGAGCATAGCCCGCTTTAACGTTTACCTGATCACCTAGGCTACCCAGGTTTGCTACTTTATCAAGCAGAATAACTTGCATTACCTTATCCTCTCAAAGTCGTATTAATGGACCGTGACCGATTACTGATGGCGATCAGTGTACGGCAGCAGGGACAGGTAGCGAGCGCGTTTGATAGCGCGAGCCAGCTGACGCTGGTATTTTGCACGGGTACCGGTGATACGGCTTGGGACAATCTTACCGCTTTCGGTGATGTAGTTTTTCAGCGTAGCGATATCTTTATAGTCGATCTCTTGAACGCCTTCCGCGGTGAAACGGCAGAACTTGCGACGACGGAAATAACGTGCCATATGGCTAGTCTCCAGAATCTATCAATTCAATCTGCTCGGCATGCAAAACCATTTTGCTCAGTCCGTTCTTTGCCTTGTGGCATGAAATGAACCCCTGAACGGTTATGCGACTGCCGACCGTTATACTGTGAGTAATGGCCTGGTTTTCGTGTCCGCTAACAATAACGGGCATTTGGCACCACGCCTGCCGGTGAAAACCGGCTTCCTCCTGCACAGAACGATGCTCAAGCACGAACTGGCAGTGAGGAATTCCTGATGGACTGACCTTTCGAAGGGGAGTCCTGCACACGGTGCCGGACAACACCAGACGGTTGGTCATCAGAAATTACTCTTCAGAATCCCCAGCTTCAGCATCATCAGCGGTTTCGTTTGCGAAATCATCGCGACGCTCACGGCGCTCGTCTTTCGCTTTAACCATCGGAGATGCTTCGGTAACAGCGTGCTTGGTACGCATAACCATGCTGCGGATAACGGCATCGTTGAAGCGGAAGGTAGTTTCCAGCTCATCGATCACTTCCTGCGGAGCTTCAACGTTCATCAGAACGTAGTGTGCTTTGTGCAGTTTGTTGATCGGGTAAGCCAGCTGACGGCGGCCCCAGTCTTCCAGACGGTGGATCTTGCCTTCTGCACCAGTGATGGCAGCAGTGTAGCGCTCGATCATGCCCGGAACCTGTTCGCTCTGGTCAGGATGGACCATAAAAACGATTTCGTAATGACGCATCGAATTGCTCCTTACGGATTATTCAGCCTCCTGTCTGGGTCAGCCGAATCCCGGGGAGGCAAGGAACGTGTTAAAGGTCGGCTGAAAAATGACGCGTTATAGTACTTGTATGCCCCACTAAACTCAAGGCCAGCCGACAAATAAATCTCATCTTTCGCTCAAAAGAACTAACTCGCTGATTTGAAGTTCATCACATTCCGTCACAGTGTTTTTTCGAACAACTGCATCAGAAATGGTCACCATCAACTTCTTTATCATTGATTAAAATTAAATCAGAAGATCATCACAGAGGAGAGCACACAAAGTCAGCCGTCGAGGAGGTATCTATGTTCAGTCGCGTTTTAGCCCTTCTGGCTGTGCTTTTGCTAAGTGCAAATACATGGGCAGCCATTGAAATTAATAACCACCAGGCCAGAAATATGGACGACGTACAGAGCTTAGGCGTGATTTATATCAATCATAATTTCGCCACTGAAAGCGAAGCACGTCAGGCATTAAATGAAGAGACAGATGCGCAGGGCGCAACGTACTACCACGTAATTCTGATGCGGGAACCGGGGAGTAACGGCAATATGCACGCCAGCGCGGATATTTATCGCTAGCACCAGGTATAACCAACGAAACATTGCCATAGTTTGCTTTGCCCCCTTCGCAGGGGGCTTTTTTATACGGTTATTCACCGGATTGCGACTTCCGGATCTGGCTCATGAGTAATGCGATTACGTAAGTCGCGGCGCATAATTTCTATTATCCAGAACCAGAAAATATGCCCCAGGATTTCAGAGGCATATTCGTCAAAAGGCAATTGAGTGAGCGGCGGCGTTAAATTCAGCGCCGGGCAAAATATACCGTGGACTGCCACTGTCACAATAAGCCCTGCTAATATCCCCTGCCATAATTTCACTTTCGGGAAAATTTCCGCGACAATACAATACCCTATCGCAAAAACCAGTGAGAAGATGATATGCGTCACCATCACCGGGTTGATAATATGTTCCGAGAATGTATACACAGTTTGGGTTGGGTCGATACCTAAATAATCCCGTAGAAAGATATACGGCGGGTTAAATTCATCGCGACCACCGGAAAATGTGCGCGGTGGCAAGGGGACTTCCGCTCCCCATTTAACAAATGCTGAAATAATTCCTGAAAGTACACCCACAAGTAACGCAACGCCATAGCGGCGACGTTGCGGATCCGTTCTGACAAACAATCCATTGATAGCCATAAAAACACCTGTTGTTTATACGATTTTTTAACTGAAGCGGCCCCGGAATCAGACCAATTACATCCCGCAGGAGGTAATAATTCCGGGGCGCACTGCTTACTTCTGCCAGTAATAGGCGTTAGGACCGTGCTTACGCATGAAGTGTTTATTCATGAGGAAGCTGTCGATGTGATTCAGTTGTGGGTTAATACTGCGCGCAATCCACGCCATTTTCGCCACTTCTTCCATCACCACCGCGTTATGCACCGCGTCGTGGGCATCTTTCCCCCAGGCGAACGGCCCGTGCTGATACACCACAATTCCCGGCGTATGCAGCGGCTCGGCGTCACCCAGCGTTTCGATAATCACTTTGCCGGTGTTCAGTTCATACTCGCCCTGCACCTCTTCTTCGCTTAATCCACGCGTACACGGGATGTCGCCAAAGAAGTAGTCGGCGTGCGTGGTGCCTAACGCCGGGATCGCCAGCCCCGCCTGCGCCCATGCGGTGGCATGAGTTGAATGGGTATGGACAATGCCGCCGAGCGACGGGTAACGACGGTAGAGTTCAAGATGCGTCGCGGTGTCAGAAGACGGGCGATACTTCCCTTCTACCACCTTGCCGCTCATATCGACCACCACCATATCGTCTGCTTTCATGGTTTCGTAGGCAACGCCGCTGGGCTTGATCACCACCAGCCCGCGTTCGCGGTCGATAGCGCTGACGTTGCCCCAGGTAAAGGTCACCAGCCCATAGCGCGGCAGATCCATGTTGGCTTCAAACACCTGCTGTTTTAGCTTTTGCATTATGCCGCCTCCACCATGCCTGCTTTGGCCATGCGCGCTTTCACCACTTCTGCCGCCGGGTCTTCCGCCGTTTCGCTCCACATCTCAATCAGGTACGGCCCGCAATAGCCACTCTGTTTGAGCGTTTCGAAGCAACGTTCGAAATCCACCACACCTTCGCCAAATGGCACGTTTTTGAAGACGCCCGGTTTGGTGTCTTTCACATGCACCGCGACGATATGCCCGATTCCGGCCTGCAACTCCATCTGCACATCGTTGTCCCACGCCGACAGGTTGCCGATATCTGGGTAGAGCTGGAACCACGGGTTGTTGAGATAGTGCGCGTAACCCAGCGCCTTGCTGATGGAGTTCATCAACGGATAATCCATGATCTCCATCGCCAGCGTCACCTGCGCGCGGCTCGCCATCTCAACGCTCTCTTTCAGGCCGTCACGGAAACGACGACGCGTTTCGTTATTGGCTTCCTGATAGTAAACGTCATAGCCCGCCAGCTGGATCACGCGAATGCCAACGTCCTAGGCGAACTGGATGGCTTTACGCATAATCTCCAGCCCCTGCGCCCGCACCGCGTCATCTTCGCTGCCCAACGGGAAACGACGATGGGCAGAAAGGCACATGGACGGCACACGCACGCCGGTTTCAACAATCGCATTCACCAGCGCCAGACGCTGCTCGCGGCTCCAGTCGAGGCGCGACAGGCGCTCGTCAGTTTCATCTACCGACATCTCGACAAAATCGAAGCCCAACGTTTTTGCCAGTCGCAGGCGTTCCAGCCAGCACTCCCCGGCGGGGAGCGCTTTTTCATAGATGCCAAGCGGGATTTGTTTGGACAACATATCCGCTCCTTAGCCCCACAGTTCGGCGATGGAACGTTTGAACTGACGCGCGGCTTCAACCGGAGAAGCGGCATCACGGATGCTGCGACCGGCGATAAACACATGAATTGGAATGCCTTTGAACAGCGGCAGATCTTCCAGCGCCAGGCCACCGGTGACGGTGACTTTGAAGCCCATATCGGAAAGACGTTTGATCGCAGTGATATCGGCTTCACCCCACGCCACGCCAGCGGCCTGCGCGTCACGGCTGCGGTGATAAACCACCTGCTGAATACCTGCGTCGCGCCACTGTTGCGCCTGTTCCCAGGTCCAGTAACCGGTCAGTTCGATCTGCACGTCGCCGTTAAACTCTTTTGCTACGTCCAGCGCACCTTTGGCGGTGTTGATATCCGCACAACAAATCACGGTCACCCAGTCAGCGTTGGCTTCGAAGCACATACGAGAAAGAATTTTGCCCGCATCGGCAATTTTGGCGTCTGCCAGCACGATTTTGTGCGGGTAGAGCGCTTTCAGATCGCGAACCGCACGCACGCCTTCGCCCACGCACAGAATGGTACCCACTTCGATAATGTCGACTTCTTCGGCAATCAGGCGAGTGGTTTCGTAGGCGCTATCCATAGTCTGGTTGTCCAGCGCGACTTGCAACATCGGTAATGACATCTTCAATTCCTTCTTAAGCTGCCGCGTTGGTGCGGTCAATGAGATCCAGTACTTCCTGCTCGGTACGGCAGGCACGTAAACGGTCGAAATTTTCTTCATCTTCAAACAGGTTGACGATCTGCATGATGCCCACTTCCTGGTGCGTGTTGGCATCGACCGCCGCCATGGTGATGAGGATATCCACCGGGTCGTTATCTTCGTGGTTGAACTCCAGCGGCTTTTTCAGCGTCACCAGCGCAAAACCGGTTTTCTTAACGCCCTCTTCCGGGCGACCGTGCGGCATTGCCAGGCCTGGTGCAAGCACAAAGTACGGACCGTGCTGTTCAACCGCATCCAGAATCGCCTGGTAGTAACGCGGCTCGACAACATCCGCCGCCACCAGCAGGTCAACGCCGATTTTTACTGCGTCCTGCCATGTCTCAGCTTCAGCCTGCAGGCGGATGGATTTATTCTCCGCCAGCGAATCACGTAATTTCATGGCGCGTCCTTACTTCACATCCTGCGGGAAATGCGCTTTGATCACTTCCAGCAGTTTCGGGCCAAAGTCGGCAGGAGAGAGCATGTTGCGCACGCCAACCACGTATTTGTTGCCGGTCACGGTGATTTCGCCCGCAATGTGCGTAGAAGCGATGATGATATCCGCGCCGCTCAACTCGCTTTTGTATTCGCCAACCGCGCAGCTATTTACCGTGTGGTCAATGTTTGATTGGGTTAAAAACTGGTCCACTTTCATCTTCATGATCATGGAACTGCCTTGTCCGTTGCCACACACAGCCAGAATACGTACGGTCATAATCAAAACTCCTTATTAAGCAGACTGTTCTGCCAGTTGTTTTTCTGCATCTTCTTCTGCGCGCAGTGCGCGGCCAGCGAAGAACATATAAGCAGTGCAATTACAATGATGACGGCCATAAAGGCGATACCGATGGAGAAGAAGCCCTGCATCATCGGCGGTGCCAGAATCGACCAGTCCGCCATGCCCATCCAGGCGCTCATACCGGTGAGTTTCACCGCCCAGACGCAGCCAAAGATTTCAATCATCCCCATCACCAGACATATCTTCAGCGCCGCACGCCAGCCGCCGAAGTGGTTAGCGAACACGCCGATGGTGGCGTTGGAGAAGAACATCGGGATAAAGCCGGGAATAATCAGGATCGAGGAACCGCAGGCGACCAGGATGCCAACCGCAATCAGCTGACCGATGGTGCCCCACATAAAGCCCCAAACCACGGCGTTCGGCGCGAAGCTATAGATAGCCGCACAGTCAATCGCCAGAACCGCACCAGGGATCAGGCGCTGGGAGATACCGTTAAATGCTTCAGAGAGTTCCGCCACAAACATGCGCACGCCCTGAGTGATGATGAAGATCGCCACCGCGAAGGAGAAACCAGTTTGCAGGATGTACACCGTCCAGTTCACTTTGCCTGCCATCGCCTGCACGGTGTCGATACCGAAGGAGAGCAGAATGGCACCAAAGAAGATGGTCATCACAATCGCCGTGGAGACGATGTTGTCGTGGAAAATATTCAGCCAGCCTGGCAGTTTGAGGTCTTCAACGCTTTCCTCTTTTTTGCCGAGGAACGGCGCAACTTTATAGGCAATCCATGATGCAAACTGTTGCTGGTGACCGATGGAGAAACCGCAGCCGTCCGTCACTTCCTGAGTCGGCTTGTACATCATGTTGGAGGTAATGCCCCAGTAGAGCGAAACCAGAATCGCCGTGCAGATAATGGTTGTCCACATGGAGTAGCCGAAAATGAACAACGTAACGGCAATCAGCCCCGCCTGCTGGAACATGATATGACCAGTCAGCATGATGGTACGAATACCGGTAATGCGACGCAGCAGCACGTAACAGATGTTCAGCGCCAGCGCTAACAACACCGCGTAACCTACCCAGCTATAGGCATCGCCCATGCGGTCGATGGTTGCCATCATCGACGCGTAAGTATCGGAAATTGCGCCGTTAATGCCGTAGACTTCGGACATTTTCGCCACCACCGGTTTGAAGGTGCTGGTGAGGATGCCGGACCCTGCCTGCAACAACATGAAACCAATTATGGTTTTAATCGTGCCTTTAATAATAACGCTGACACTTTTGCGCAGTAGGATGTAGCCCAGACAGGTCACAATACCCAGCAACAACGGGGCATTGGTCATGACCTGGTTAAAAAACACGGTAAAGATGTTGTAGAGACGATCTCCTGAAGAAGAGGTAACCGGGTATTCCGCACACCCGGAATGTTGTGCACTCACTCTAATTTTCAAAAGTAATCACAACAAGATTATTTTATGATTAAATGTGACGCGACCCGCAAATAATTCCATACGGATAGAGTGGGATTCACACAACGAAACAATTATTTATTTAAATTTATTTAAATTCATTTAGTTAATTTAACTACACATTCCATTAAATCTTTCCACACTCAAAATCAACAACAACTTCCCTGGCAAAAAGTCAAAAAATGGTCATTGCCTTCCTGAAAAAATAGTGTCAGGATTAATCAAAACCAATCACATATTGATTCGAATTGAACTATCATGAAGGTAAATGGCGATGAGTAAAGTGAAAAGTATCACCCGAGAATCCTGGATCCTGAGCACTTTCCCGGAGTGGGGTAGCTGGCTGAATGAAGAAATTGAACAAGAGCAGGTCGCCCCTGGCACATTTGCGATGTGGTGGCTAGGCTGCACCGGGATCTGGTTGAAATCAGAAGGTGGCACCAACGTTTGCGTTGATTTCTGGTGCGGCACTGGCAAACAAAGTCACGGTAACCCGTTAATGAAACAGGGTCACCAGATGCAGCGCATGGCTGGCGTGAAAAAACTGCAGCCAAACCTACGCACCATCCCGTTTGTTCTTGATCCGTTTGCGATTCGCCAGATCGACGCGGTACTGGCGACTCACGATCACAACGATCATATCGACGTTAACGTCGCTGCTGCCGTGATGCAGAACTGTGCTGATGACGTACCATTCATTGGACCGAAAACCTGCGTTGATTTGTGGATTGGCTGGGGCGTACCGAAAGAGCGTTGCATCGTGGTCAAACCGGGCGATGTGGTGAAAGTGAAAGACATTGAAATTCATGCGCTTGATGCTTTCGACCGTACTGCACTGATCACCCTGCCTGCCGATCAAAAAGCGGCTGGCGTACTGCCGGACGGCATGGACGATCGCGCGGTGAACTATCTGTTCAAAACGCCTGGCGGCTCCCTGTATCACAGCGGCGACTCCCACTACTCTAACTATTATGCGAAGCACGGTAACGAACATCAGATCGACGTGGCTTTAGGTTCATACGGCGAAAACCCGCGCGGTATCACCGACAAAATGACCAGCGCCGATATGCTGCGTATGGGTGAAGCCCTGAATGCGAAAGTGGTTATCCCGTTCCACCACGATATCTGGTCAAACTTCCAGGCCGCTCCGCAAGAGATCCGCGTGCTGTGGGAGATGAAAAAAGATCGTCTGAAGTATGGCTTCAAGCCGTTTATCTGGCAGGTTGGCGGCAAATTTACCTGGCCACTGGATAAAGACAACCTCGAGTACCACTATCCGCGCGGTTTCGATGATTGCTTCACTATTGAACCGGATCTGCCGTTCAAGTCATTCCTGTAATCTGTCGTTTATACCGGATAGCGTGGAGAAGTTCGCGCTATCCGGCGTAGTATTTCCTGGCTATTTCAAATATCATCTAAAAAAATCAAATTTTATCGGAATAGCTCATGACTGAAGCACAAAGACATCAAATCCTCCTGGAAATGCTCGCACAATTGGGCTTTGTGACCGTTGAGAAAGTCGTTGAGCGTCTGGGAATTTCGCCTGCCACTGCGCGACGCGATATCAATAAACTTGACGAAAGCGGCAAACTCAAAAAGGTGCGCAATGGCGCAGAAGCTATTACCCAACAGCGCCCGCGCTGGACGCCGATGAATCTGCATCAGGCGCAGAATCACGATGAAAAAGTACGTATTGCTAAAGCGGCCTCGCAGCTGGTTAATCCGGGCGAAAGCGTAGTCATCAACTGCGGCTCCACCGCGTTTCTGCTTGGGCGGGAAATGTGTGGTAAGCCAGTGCAAATCATCACTAATTATCTACCGCTGGCAAATTACCTGATCGATCAAGAACATGACAGCGTGATCATTATGGGTGGACAGTACAACAAAAGTCAGTCCATCACTTTAAGCCCGCAGGGCAGCGAAAACAGTCTCTATGCCGGGCACTGGATGTTTACCAGCGGAAAAGGGCTGACCGCAGAAGGGTTGTATAAAACCGATATGCTGACAGCAATGGCAGAGCAGAAGATGCTGAGCGTGGTAGGGAAACTGGTGGTACTGGTTGATAGCAGTAAGATTGGCGAACGCGCGGGAATGCTTTTTAGCCGTGCCGATCAAATCGATATGCTTATCACCGGCAAAAATGCTAACCCGGAAATCCTGCAACAACTGGAAGCGCAAGGGGTCAGCATTCTGCGTGTTTAAAGATGCTGGCGGAAAAATGTCACGGCAGCATCTAACGCCTCAGGCGTAATGCGGTGACGCACGCCTGGCTGCCATGAACAGGTTAGCAGTTTATCCCGTCCCGTCTCGCTTAAGGCCTGCTGCAAACGTAGTGATTCGTCGGCAGGCACAATGTCATCGTCCAGGCCATGCCACAGCAGTAGAGGTCTGTCCCCAAGTTGTTCCAGGTGGTTTGTCGCTTCCCACTCTGCCAGCGGCGCGATAATGTTATTGAATTCATTCTGCTGTGCTGCCGTTTCAGGTATCAGCGGTGGAAACAGTGAACGGGCGAGCGATGTAAAATAGCCCGATCCCATCATGCTGGCGGTACATTTCACCGTGGGGTGGCGAGCGGTAATTCCCAGTGCCGTCATCGCGCCCATCGACGCGCCACCGACTGCCAGACGGTCATCAAGCAGCCAGTTTTCTTCGGCTATTGCCGCACGTAAAGTAGTGAATTCCTGCATACTTTGTAGCAAGATTTGCCAGAATTGATTTAACCGCCGCGCTTCGTCGCTACTAAAACGGCTACCGTGATCGGGCGCATCCGGCATGATCACCCGCAAACCAGCCTGCGCCAGCGCAACGGCAAAATAGCTATACACCAGGCTGGATGAAGTAAAGCCGTGATAAAAAATTACGCACGGTAACGGGGTATCTTTTTGCCCGACAGGATAAGCATGAAGAACGGGAATATCTGCCAGCTCGCGTGATTCTATTTCAATCATCTGTCTCTCCTTTTTGTCTGGTATGACATGAAGAAATCCTTAGCACAAGTTTCTGCTGGCGGTATTAGTTCATAATGTTGAGATGTGGGTTACGCTTTCGTCACGTTTTCATTCGAAAATCGCGTACTAGGTAACAATTCGGGAACATTCCCCCAAAGTTAAATTAATAAGGCACTACACTATAGTTAGCAGGAAACGTAATAGCGTTATTTACCGGTTTGCCAGTTTATTATTGGTGTTGATGTTAAGTGCCTGTAGCGCACTGCAAAGTACGCCACAGCCAGCACTGCCAGTAACGAACCATCCGCAAGAGATTCGCCGCGACCAGACGCAAGGGTTACAGCGAATAGGTAGCGTAAGCACGATGGTTCGGGGTTCTCCGGATGACGCATTAGCAGAAATCAGAGCAAAAGCTGTCGCTGCAAAAGCTGATTATTACGTTGTCGTCATGGTGGACGAAACCATCGTGACAGGACAGTGGTATTCACAAGCCATTTTGTACCGTAAATAAATCAGACAACTTACATAGTCAGCTTTACATTGCTTTGCGTCCCTATGCGTTTACCTGTGCACAATAAATTACCGGCTGGAAGCCTGGGCGTTTATTACCGCGATGGAATGCCCTGCAACATGTGGGGAAACGAAAAATGGAGCTGACGATGAAACAATTACTTGCTTCACCCTCGCTGCAATTAGTGACTTATCCTGCGAGCGCCACGGCACAGTCTGCAGAATTCGCCAGTGCTGACTGCGTGACGGGCCTGAATGAAATAGGTCAGATCTCAGTTAGCAATATTTCAGGGGATCCGCAGGACGTGGAACGTATCGTGGCGTTAAAGGCCGATGAACAAGGTGCGTCATGGTACCGCATTATTACCATGTACGAAGACCAGCAGCCTGATAACTGGCGCGTACAGGCGATACTGTATGCATGAGTGTCATCTACAGCAAATGAACAATGCCGGATTCGGCGCGAGCGCCTTGTCCGGCCTACAATTTTCACATATTTCATTGAGTTAATCGAAACCAGCGTCGCATCAGTCGTATACGCTTACACACACACTCCCCCCGTCGCCCGCAGCAATAAATCATTCTGGATCTGCTCTGACAACCGTACGCCGCCGCGCGTATCTAACATCACCTGACACCACGCCTGCGCCATTGGCGGAGAAGCATATTTCAACATTTGCGCACCGCAGCCCAGCAGGAATAGCTGATGAGTAATCTCTCGCCCCAGTTCTTCAGCTGGCTTACGCAGCTGCTGCTGTAAACGACGAACCGCGCGATCAAAATAGCGATCCTGCCCTTTCACTTCCACAAATGCTTCCGACAATAAGTCGTATACGCCCGCTTGCTTATTGAGAACGCGCAACACATCCAGGCACATAATATTGCCGGAACCTTCCCAAATACTGTTTACCGGCATCTCCCGGTAAAGCCGCGGCAGCTCGCTCTCCTCGCAATAACCAATGCCGCCCAGCACCTCCATCGCTTCGGCCACAAACGGCATACCTCTTTTGCAGATCACAAATTTTGCCGCAGGCGTAAATAAACGCGCCCACAGGGCTTCTTTGGCATCGGCACGCCGGTCCCACGCTCGCGCAAGACGAAACAGCAACGCCGTTTGCCCTTCAAGCTGAAGTGCCATGCGACTTAAGACATGACACATAAGGGGCTGTTGGATCAATGGATTACCAAAAACATGGCGTTGATGTGCATGATAAATCGCCAGCGAAAATGCACGGCGCATCATGGCATGGCTACCCAGGGCGCAATCAAAACGCGTCATCCCACCCATTTTCAGGATCAGACGAATTCCTTCCCCTTCCTGCCCCAACAACCAGCCAATGGCATCCTGAAACTCCACTTCGCAACTGGCGTTAGAGCGATTACCCAGCTTATCTTTCAGCCGCTCGAGGCGAATCGCGTTGCGTTGCCCATCAGGCAAAAAGCGCGGCACAAAAAAGCAGGACAAACCGCCCGTAGTCTGCGCCAGCACCAGATGCGCATCGCTTTGCGGCACCGAGAAAAACCATTTATGCCCCACCAGCCGATAAGAGCCATCTTCCAGACGCTCTGCACGGGTGGTGTTGCTCATGACATCGGAACCGCCCTGCTTTTCCGTCATTCCCATGCCAATCAACAAACCGCGTTTTTGCCCACCTGGCAATAAGTGAGAATCGTAGCGATCGCTCAGCAGCGGCGTGGTCCAGTCCTGAAACGGCGTGGGTAACATCTGTAACAACAATGGCGTGGCGGCAAAGGTCATCGTTATTGGACATAACGACCCAGCCTCAACCTGCGCATGTAACATAAAACGCGCCGCGCGCGCCACAAATGCGCCGGAGCGAGCGTCTTCTTCCCAGGCAAGATTGTGCACCCGATTGGTACATAACGCCTGCATCAGCAGGTGCCAGGCGGGGTGAAAACGCACATCGTCCAGACGGCGTCCTTGCGCATCGTAGCGCAATAATTCAGGCGGATTCACATTCGCCAGCCGCCCCAGTTCAAGAGATTCAGCCGTTCCTAACTGCTGACCAATACTGGCTAGAAAATCGCTATCCCAGCCAGCACCTTCACGCGTTACCGCTTCACAGAGCGCGCCATCAGACAGGTATAAGTTGCTGTTATTTAATGGTATAGGTTGATTAAAAACGGTGTGAGTTTGCCAGTGCACTGTGTCTCCCTCCATCAATGGCAGTCACCCTTAGTATGGTCACTGCCATGGATTCCTGACAGAAAGAGATTGCTAAAACATTCTTATCCAGCAATGTAATGCGGAACGAAACGTGAGGTGTCTTTGGTGATCAGCGTGTTATCTTCACGGATCCCCATTCCGCACGCTTCATCATCGACAATCCAGCTACCGATGAGTGTGTAGCTATCGCCAAATCGCGGCAGAGGTTGAAACGCCTGGTAGATCATCGGTTCATCGGCGTAATCACCATCAGCGTGGTCAACGACGTTATTCTGACCGTCGAAAATGGTGACGTTTCCGCCTTCGCGTGAGTAGATCGGTTTACGCACATAGCTTTCGCCAGCGGCAATCTGCGGTTTTTCGCCCTCAAACCAGGATGCAAGAAGGTTAGGATGACCTGGAAAGAAGCGCCAAAGCAGCGGCATTAGCCCTTTATTACTCAAGATACTTTTCCATAACGGCTCCACCCATTGCTCGCGACGCTTGCGCAGCAGCGGACCGTTATCGTCACGCATCATCCACTCCAGCGGATACAGCTTAAATGCACGCTGGATGACATTATCATCAAGATCGGTCAGTACGCCGCCGACGCCCAAACCGAGATCTTCAATGTAGATAAACCGCGACTCCTGCCCTGCCTGCTGGGCGCAGTCCTGCAAGTACAGCACGGTACTCCTGTCTTCATCGGTGTCCTGACAGCAGCAAAAATAAAACGGTTCCCGACTGTAAAGCTCACTAAAGCGCGAAATCAGGCGTTCCTGAATGGCGTTGTACTCCAGCAGCTTCACCGGCGCATTGCCACACCAGGCAAAATCCATCCGGCCATACAGCGAAGGATCGCGTGCGCGCCAGCTTTCGGCGATCACATCCCAGTACAACGGCGGGATCGCCAGTTGCGTCAGGATCTCTTCGTCTTTAACCGCGCGATCCACCACCTCAAGGCACATCTGATGCAGTTCCGCAGTCGGTTTTTCGATCTGCTCTTCAATCTGGCGCAGAGTAAAACGGTAAGCCCGACTCTCGTCCCAATAGATTTCATTGTCGATGATATGAAAGTCGAAACCGTTGTTAGCTAGACTGGCCCCCTGAATCTCCAGACAACCAGTATCACTTAAATAAGTGATAGTCTTAATACTAGTTTTTAGACTAGTCATTGGAGTACAGATGATTGATGTCTTAGGGCCGGAGAAACGCAGACGGCGTACCACACAGGAAAAGATCGCAATTGTTCAGCAGAGCTTTGAACCGGGGATGACGGTCTCCCTCGTTGCCCGGCAACATGGTGTAGCAGCCAGCCAGTTATTTCTCTGGCGTAAGCAATACCAGGAAGGAAGTCTTACTGCTGTGGCCGCCGGAGAACAGGTTGTTCCTGCCTCTGAACTTGCTGCCGCCATGAAGCAGATTAAAG